>JBCCMW010000004.1:0-32223 GCA_039026175.1 Pseudomonadota bacterium | reverse complement strand
GCAGGGCGCCCCGACGCCTTCGCCGCCGGTCTGACGCGTGCGCGGCTGTCGCCGCATGGGCGGAGGGCGCCCCGACGCCTTCGCCGCCGGTCTGACGCGTGCGCGGCTGTCGCCGCATGGGCGGAGGGCGCCCCGAAGCCTGTGCCGCCGGTCTGACGCGTGCGCGGCTGCTGCCGCACGGGCGTAGGGCGCGCAAACGACTTTTCGGCCGTTCTGACGCGTGCGTGGCTGTTGCCGCATGGGCGGAGGACGCGCTGACGCCTGTGCGGCCGGTCTCACGCGTACGCGGCTGTCGCCGCACGGGCGCGGGGCGCGCGGGACGGCCAGGCCCTTTGGCGCGGGCCCTTCGCGCGGCCGGCGAGCCTTGACAAGCGAAAGCGGCTTGCGCCCAGTAACAGCGCTACGGTGTCGCGCCACCCGGGGTCCCGGCCGCGCGACTAAGAGGGAAGTCGGAAGCGGTCGATCCATGCCGGAGCCCGCCAGCCGACGCCGCCCCCGCGACCGTGAGCGGCGAGGCCTTGCCATCAGCCACTGGCGCCCAGGCGCTGGGAAGGCGGCAGGACCGCAGTCGGGCGCTACGCCCGGTTACAGCCGCGAGCCGGGATACCTGCCGTGCCTGGATGGACCCGCCGTCGGAGGGACGGCAGAGGAGGTGAGCGCATGACCATAGATACCGGCCCCCCGTCCGCCATCGGCCTCCGCTCCGGTACCGGCCCCTGCCCTGGCTCTGGCCCCTGCGCTGGCTCTGGCCCCTGCCCTAGCCCCCCGCACTGGGCCGCTGGCGTGCACTGCCGCTGAGGCGGGGACGCGTCGGTCTGGGCACGTGGGCTGCCAGGCACGCTCGGGCCGGGCGCCGGCATGGCCAGAGGACGCGCATGCGGGATGCCGCTAACTGTCGCGCTATGGCGCCCGTCGCGACCCGCCCTGTGCCGGTCCCGCGCGCGTTGGGCCCCTCGGCCACCGCGCACCGGCTGCATCGACGCCAAGGCGAGGACCGAACCGCTTCCGGGCCAGGACAGGTATCCGCCCCGCAACTGTTCGCCCCGCGACCCGGTCGCCATCGACCTGGCAGACGGCGCCTCCGGTCGCGCGCAGGGCCGGTCGGCAGGGGATCGTGGCGGCGGGATGCATGGTCGGGCGCAGACTGCGCTGCCCTCCGCCCTGGCTTGCCGCGCCCGAGCCGCCATCGACGCGCTTGTGCCCGACCTGGGGCACGCACGATGACCGAGACGAACGATAGCCATTCGGCCCCCACAGACGGCCGAGACCGGAGCCCGCGATGTCCGCACCCCAAACAACCGCACCCCAGACACCCGCACCCCAGACAACCGCCGCCAAGACACTCGCCGCAAAGATCCCGGCTACCGTGATCACCGGCTTTCTCGGCGCCGGCAAGACAACCTTGATCCGCCATCTGATCGAGAATGCCGCAGGCCGGCGCATCGCGCTGGTGATCAACGAGTTCGGCGATTTGGGCGTCGACGGCGAGATCGTGAAGGGTTGCGGCATCGAGGCCTGCGACGAGCGCGACGTGGTCGAGCTGTCGAACGGCTGCATCTGCTGCACGGTGGCCGACGACTTCATCCCCGCGCTCGAAGCGCTCATCGCGCGGGACCCGGCGCCGGATCACATCGTGATCGAAACCTCGGGCCTGGCGCTGCCGCAGCCGCTGGTGCGGGCGTTCGGCTGGCCCGCGGTGCGCGGGCGGGTCACGGTGGACGGCGTGGTGACGGTCGTCGACGGGCCAGCGGTGGCCGAGGGCCGGTTCGCCGCCGACCCCGCCGCCGTCGAGCGCCAGCGCGCGGCCGACGACAGCCTGGACCATGCGACGCCGCTGGCCGAGCTGTTCGAGGACCAGCTCGCCTGTGCCGATCTGGTGCTGATCTCCAAGACCGATCTGATGGCGGGCGAGGCTGCGGCCGCGGTGACCGAGGCGCTGTCGGCCCGGTTGCGCCCCGGCGTGTCGGTGGTCGCTGCCGCCGCGGGCGCGGTGTCGCCCGCGGTGCTGCTCGGCCAGGTGATGGCAGCCGAGGACGACCTTGCCGTCCGGGCCGAGGTGCACCACCGCCACGACCACGCCGACCATGGCCACGACCATCGCGATCGGGGGCACCATCGAGCGCACCATTCCGGGCATGACGACAGCGACCGCGGGCACGACCACGGACACGACCACGGACACGACCACGGGCGCGGGGACGAGCACGGGCGCGGGGACAGGCACGAGAACGAGCACGAGCACGGAAACGGCGATGGGCGCGGGGGCGCGGCCGAGCATGGGCGCGGGCTCGGGCATCACCACAGCCACACGCACGACAACGCGCCGCATCACGACCATGGGCACCGCCACGGCCCCACCGGTGATCACGGGCACGGTCATGGGCACGGTCATGGGCATGGGCACAGTCATGGGCACGATCATGGCGACGATCATGGGCACGGGCACGATCATGGGCACGATCATGGGCACGACGCGTTCGAGAGTTTCGTCATCGACCTGCCGGCTGTGGCCAATCCGGCAGCGCTGCAGGATCGGGTGGCGGCCGCTATCGCCGCGCACGGGTTGCTGCGGGTCAAAGGGTTCGCCGCTGTCGGGGGCAAGCCCATGCGGCTGGTGGTGCAGGCCGTGGGCCCCCGGGTCGCCAGCCACTTCGACCGTCCCTGGCGGGCCGACGAGACGCCGGCGACGCGCCTGGTGGTGATCGGCCACGCCGGCCTGGACCGCCCCGCGATCGCCGCCACGCTGGCCGGGCGCGATGCCGACGAGCCGCTGGAGGCCGCCGCTGGCTGACCGTCCGCGCCCCGCACCCCCGGCAAATCCCTCCCGCGCGGCTTCGCCGCAAGGGGGTCCGGGGGCTTCGCCCTCGACCGCGCCCGGTGCCGCTGCATCGCGCGACGCGGTCGCCGGTGCCGCAGTGGGCGAAGCCCCCGGATCCCGGCACGGCGAAGCCGCACTGGACACGGCCGGCGAAGGCCCGAGCGAAGGCCTCAGCAAGGGCCCCAACAAAGGCCCGTGCGTCGTCGAGCGCGCGCCCGACCATCCGGACGCGCTGGCGATGATCGCGGGATCGGAGACCGCGCTCGCCGCCCTCTATCCGCCGGACGGGCGCTTCGCGCTGTCGCCCACGGCGCTGGTCGCCGCCCGCACGCGCTTCCTGGTCGCCTATCTGGACGGCCGCCCCGTCGGCTGCGGCGGCGTCGCCCCTTGCGCGGCGGGCGGGGACCGCTGGGCCGAACTCAAGCGCATCTACGCCGACCCCGCCCTCCGCCGCCGCGGCATCGCCAGCGCCATCGTCGCCCGCCTGGAGGCGCTGGCCCGCGACACGGGCCACACCGTGCTGCGGCTGGAGACCGGCACCAGAAGCCCCGACGCCATCGCCTTCTACGCCCGCCACGGCTACACCCGCCGCGGCCCGTTCGGCGCGTACGCCGAGAACGGCTCCAGCGTGTTCATGGAGAAGGCGCTCTGATGCACCTGCTGCAGGCCCAGGCGGGGGCAATCGCCGACGGCCGAGCCGGTCGACCCCGGCCAGAGCCCCGCCGACATTGTGGTCATCTCGGCCAACGATGCCGAGATCGCGGCGTTGGCCGACGCCCAGGCGCGCCTGTTGGCGGCCGATCCCGCAGCGCCGACGCTGCGGCTGAGCCGGTTCGACTGGCTGGCGCATCCCTACTCGGTCGACCTACACCTGGACGCCACGCTGACGCGGGCGCGGCTGGTGGTGGCGCGGGTGCTGGGCGGCGAGGCGTACTGGCCCTACGGCATCGAGCAGTGCGCCGCGCGGCTGGGCCCCGCCGGCGTCGCCTTTGCGGCCCTGCCGGGCGACGACCGCGAGGATGAGGGACTGGCCCGCGTCTCCACGCTCTCGGCGGGCGAGCGGCTGGCGCTGTGGGCCTATCTGTCCGAGACGGGACCCGAGAACGCGGCCGATTTCCTGCGCCTGGCGGGCCACCTGATCGGCCACGGGCAGCGCCCGCCGGCGGCGCGCCCGCTGCTGCGCGCCGGCGTGTACGACCCGGCGACCGGCGGGATCGGGGACAGCGCGACGCTGACGGCCCGACGCAACACGGGCCAGCGCGACACGGGCCAGCGCGACGTGGGCCAGCGCGACGTGGGCCAGCGCAACACTGGCAAGCGCGACACGGGCAGGCGCGACACCGACCCGCGCGACACCGACCCGCGCGACACCGACCCGCGCGACGCAGGCCAGCAGGACATGCCCCGGCAGAACACCGCCCAGCAGGACGTGGGTCGGCAGAACGCCGCCCGGCAGGACATGGGCCGGCGCGACACGGCCCAGCGCGACACGGCCCAGCGCGATACGGCCCAGGGCGACACGGGCCAGCACGACGCGGGCCAGGGCGACGCGGGCCAGGGCGACGCAGGCCAGCGCGACGCGGGCCAGGGCGACGCGGGCCAGCGCGACGCGGGCCGGCCGTTGGCGGCGCTGGTGTTCTATCGCGCGCTGCTGCAGGGCGCGGGGCTCGACCCGGTCGACCGGCTGGCCGAGGCGCTGACGGCCGAGGGGATGGACGTGCTGGCGATCTTCGTGACGTCGCTCAAGGACCCGGTCGCTGCCGCCACGCTGGACCGGCTGTTCGCCGCCGACCCGCCCGCCGTCGTGCTGAACGCCACCGGTTTTGCCGCGGGGCAGCCCGGCGCCGGCCCCCACGTGCCGACGCCGCTGGACCGCCCCGGCTGCCCGGTGCTGCAGATCGTGTTCTCCGGCGGGGACGAGGCGGCATGGGCGAACGGGCTGCACGGTCTCGGCCCCCGCGACATCGCGATGAACGTGGCCCTGCCCGAGGTCGATGGCCGCGTCCTCGCGCGCGCCGTCAGCTTCAAGGGCGAGATCCGGCACGACAGCGCGTGCGAGTGCCCGATCATGGGCTACCGCGCGCGGCGCGACAGGGTGGCGTTCGCAGCAGCGCTGGCGGCCGGCTGGGCCCGGCTGGCGAGGACCCCGCCCCGGGCGCGGCGCGTGGCGCTGGTGCTTGCCAACTATCCCACCCGCGATGGCCGGCTGGCCAACGGCGTGGGCCTCGACACGCCCGAGAGCGCGGCGGTGATCCTAGACGCCCTCGGCCAGGCCGGCTACGCCGTCGCCGATCCGCCCGCCGACGGTGCGGCGCTGATGGCGCGGCTGACGGCGGGGCCGACCAATGCGCTCGACGGCCGCGAGGCGCGCAGCGGCGGCATCGCCTGGCCCCTGGCCGCCTATCGCGCAGCGTTCGCCACCCTGCCGACCGCGGTGCAGCAGGCGATCACAGACCGCTGGGGCGCGCCCGAGGACGACCCGTTCGTGGCGGACGGTGCCTTTCGGCTGGCGCTGCACGACCATGGCGGGGCGCTGGTCGGCATCCAGCCCGCGCGCGGCTACAACATCGATCCCGAGACCAGCTACCACAGCCCCGACCTGCCGCCGCCGCACGGGTATCTGGCCTTTTATCTGTACCTGCGCGCCGGCTGGGGCGCCCACGCGATCGTCCACCTCGGCAAGCACGGCACGCTGGAGTGGCTGCCGGGCAAGGCGCTGGCGCTGTCCGAGACCTGCTACCCCGAGGCGGTGCTCGGCCCCGTGCCGCACCTCTACCCGTTCATCGTCAACGATCCGGGCGAGGGTACCCAGGCCAAGCGCCGCGCCGCGGCCGTGATCCTGGACCACCTGACCCCGCCGTTGACCCGGGCCGAGACCTACGGCCCGCTCGCGGATCTGGAGACCCTGCTCGACGAGTATTACGAGGCCGCCGTCGTGGACCGACGCCGCCGCGATTACCTGCGGGGCGAGATCCTAGCGCTGGTAGCATCTGAAAAGCTGGATCTGGACGCTGACGTGACGCCGCATTTGGACCCGGACGAAGCCTTCCAGCGTCTCGACAACTATCTCTGCCAGATCAAGGAAAGCCAGATCCGCGACGGGCTGCATGTCTTTGGCGTCTCGCCCCAGGGCCGGCTCGAGCGGGATCTGGCCATCGCGCTGGCGCGCAGCCCGCGCGGCGACGGTCGCGACGCGAACCAGTCGCTGATCCGGGCCTTGGCGCGCGATCTGGACATCGATCCCGACGGTTTGGACGGGGATCTGGGCACGGTCCACGTCGGCGCCCGTCCGGCGGCGCTGCGGGCCGTGTCGGACGCGCCCTGGCGGATCGTCGGCGATACGCTGGACCGGCTGGAGCTGCTGGCCCAGCGCATGCTGGACGGCACCGCCCCGGCGCCGGGGGCGCAGAGCGCCGCGGTGCTGGCCCAGGTGCGGTCGCACATCCTCCCGTCGCTGCGCCGCTGCGGGCCGGCCGAGCTTGCCGCGCTGCTGGACGGTTTGGACGGGCGCTTCGTGGCCCCCGGCCCCTCGGGCGCGCCCACGCGGGGGCGGCCGGACGTGCTGCCGACGGGGCGCAACTTCTACTCGGTCGACACCCGGGCGGTGCCGACGCCGGCGGCCTGGGCGCTGGGCTGGGCCTCGGCCGAGGCGCTGGTCCAGCGGCACCTGCAGGACCAGGGCGACTGGCCGCGGGCCATCGCGCTCACGGCCTGGGGCACGGCCTGCATGCGCACCGGCGGCGACGACATCGCCCAGGCGCTGGCACTGATGGGCGCGCGGCCGACGTGGGACGCGGCTTCGCGCCGGGTGACGGGGTTCGAGGTGCTGCCGCTGGACGTGCTGGCCCGGCCGCGGGTGGACGTCACGCTCCGCGTCTCGGGCTTTTTCCGCGACGCGTTCCCCGCGCAGATTGACCTGGTCGACAGCGCCGCGCGGGCCGTGATGGCGCTGGACGAGCCCGCGGACCAGAACCCCGCCGCCGCCCAGTTCCGGGCCGAGCGCGACCGCCTGGCCGCCGAAGGCACGGCCGAGCCCGGGCGCGAGGCCGGCTACCGCGTGTTCGGCGCCAAGCCCGGGGCCTATGGCGCGGGCCTGCAGGCCCTGATCGACGAGCGGCTGTGGGAGCGGCGCGGCGACCTGGCCGAGACCTGGCTCGACTGGGGCGGCTATGCCTACGGCTCGGGTGCGGCCGGCGCGCCGGCCCGGCCGGCCCTGGCCAGGCGCCTGTCGGCGACCGACGCGGTCGTGCAGAACCAGGACAACCGCGAGCACGATCTCCTGGACAGCGACGACTACTACCAGTTCGAGGGCGGCATGGCGGCGACGGTCGAGGCGCTGACCGGCCGTGCGCCCGCGGTCTACCACAACGACCACTCGCGCCCCGAGCGCCCGGTGATCCGCACCCTGGCCGAGGAGATGGGCCGCGTCGTCCGCGCCCGCGTGGTGAACCCCAAGTGGATCGCGGGCTGCCGGCGCCACGGCTACAAGGGCGCGTTCGAGATGGCGGCGACGGTCGACTATCTGTTCGCCTTTGCCGCCACCACGGACGCGGTGGCCGACCACCACTTTGACCTGGTCCACGCGGCGTATCTGGAGGACGAGGAGGTCCGCGCCTTCCTGGCCGACGCCAACCCCGCAGCGCTGCGCGAGATCGCCGAGCGGCTGGCCGAGGCCATCGAACGCGGGCTCTGGCAGCCGCGGTCGAACAGCGCGCGGGATCTGTTGGCGACCCTCGCACCATGACCGGCCCGCGGCAGGTTGCGCACTATGACTGGGCGGCGCTGCTGGGCCTGATCCGCGCGGCGTTCGCGGGGATGGAGGGACGGATCGACCCGCCCTCTTCGATGCACCGTCTGACAGCCGACGCGATTGCGGCGCAGGCGCGCGAGGGTCTGGTCTGGGTGGTGGAGGACGCGCCGGGCAGGCCGCTCGGCTGTCTCTTTGCCGACGCGCGGCCGGGCGCGCTGTACCTGCACAAGCTGGCCGTCGACCCGGCCGCGCGGCGGCGGGGGCTCGCGCGTGCATTGGTCCAGGCGGCAGAGGACGCAGCGCGGGGGCGGGGGCTCGCCGCGCTGACCCTGTCGTCTCGCGTGGAACTGACGGAAAACCACGCCGCGTTCGCCGCGATGGGCTTCGCCCGCGTGGGCACGGCGGCCCATCCGGGCTACGCTCGGCCCACCAGCATCCGGATGCGGCGCGAGCTTGCCCCTATGAAGACCATCGGCCTGATCGGCGGCATGTCGGCCGCCTCGACCGCGCTCTACTACGAGCGGCTGAACGCGGGCGTGCAGGCGCGGCTCGGCGGGCTGCATTCGGCCGACATCCTGCTCCGCTCGGTCGACTTCGCGCCCGTCGCGGCGCTGCAGGCCGCGGGCGACTGGGCCGCCGCCGGCGCGCTGCTGAACCGCGAGGCGCTGCGGCTGGCCCACGCGGGCGCCGATTTCCTGCTGCTCGCCACCAACACGATGCACAAGGTGGCCGAGCGGATGATGGCCGGCGTGCCCGTGCCGCTGATCCACATCGCTGACGCCACGGCCGCGGCGGTGATCGCCGCCGGCCACCGCCGGCCCGCGCTGATGGCGACGGCCTACACGATGGAGCAGGACTTCTACACAGGCCGCCTCCGCGCCGCGGGGCTGGACCCGCTGATCCCGGACGAGGCCGACCGGGCCGAGACGCACCGCGTGATCTACGAGGAGCTCTGCCGCACCGTGATCCGCGCCGAAAGCCGCGCCGCCTACGAAGGCATCGCCGCGCGGCTGGCCGCGGCGGGGGCCGACAGTCTGATCCTGGGCTGCACCGAAGTCGGGCTGCTGCTGGGCCCCGACAACGCACCCCTGCCCGTGTTCGACACGACGCTGATCCACTGCGACGCCGCGCTGGACCGGGCGCTGGCCGGCATCGCCCGGCGCGACGCGGCGGCGGCGGGCGAGCCCGGGGATGCAGGTCGGGGCGCGCCCACCACCGGCACGGCCGGGGCGGCGGCGTGAAGCGGGTGCTGTTCATCTGCGGTCGCGGCCGGTCGCGCAGCCCGACGGCCGCGCAGCTCTTCGCCGATTGGCCGGGTGTCGCGACCGACTTTGCCGGCGTTTCGCCCGATGCCGACGACGTGCTGTCGGCCGACCAGCTGGACTGGGCCGACGTGATCATGGTGATGGAACAGCGCCACCGCACGCGCCTGTCCGAAGGCTATCGCGGCGCGCTGAAGGGGCGGGCGGTGATCAACCTCGCGATCCCCGACCGCTACACCTTTATGGACGCGGCGTTGATCGCGCTGCTCAAGGAACGGGCCGGACCGCACCTGCAATGACCCAGTCGGCCGAAACCGGGGGCCCGGGCGCCCCACCGCGCCCCGTAGCTGCCGCTGCCGCTGCCGCGACCCCACCGGGCGTCGAGATCGTCGCCCCTGCGCTCGCGTCGCTCGACGCACCGGACGCGCGACGGGGCGAGGCGCGCGCCGCACCCGGGCGCATCCGCCGCGGCCACTGCGAGCGCTGCCGCCGACAGACCGCCGGGCCCGTCACGACGTTGATGGGCGTGGCCGATGGGCAATGGCGTTGGACCGAGGTCACACCCGCCGTCTGTCGCTCCTCGCCGGTGCGCGAGCGGTTCGTGTGCCCGCTCTGCGGTGCGCCTGTCGCCTATCGCCAGCGGGGCCAGCGCGGCGAGATCGATTTCTATGCAGCGCTGCGGGAGGACGCCGACGATGTCGCGGCCGAGGAGCACGGCCACGCCGACGCGGCGCTGGCGTGGCTGGTGCCGGGCGACACCCTGCCCCGAACCCAGGCCCGAACCCAGGCCCAAACCCAGGCCCGAACTGCGCCCCGAACCCAGCCCTGGCCCGCGCCGCACGCCCATGCGGGGACAGACGCAGCGCGCCGCACCGGGGCCGACCCCGACCGAGACACCAGCCGAGAGACCGACGCCGATGAGTGACCAAACCGACGCCACCGCGGGCACCGCCACCACCACCGCCGAGGACGCCGCCAGCCATGCCGCCAAAATGGCCAAAAAGGCCGCCGCGCGCGAAAAGATCATGGCGACCAAGACCGACGGCAAGGGCCTGATCATCGTCAACACCGGCAAGGGCAAGGGCAAATCCTCGGCCGCCTTCGGCATGATCTTCCGCTGCATCGCCCATGCCCTGCCCTCGGCCGTGGTGCAGTTCATCAAGGGCGGCATGGACACGGGCGAGCGTCACCTGATCCAGGACCGCTTTGCCGATCTCTGCGATTTCCACACGATGGGCGAGGGCTTTACCTGGGTCACCCAGGACAAGGAGCGCGACATCGAGATGGCGCAGGCCGGCTGGGCCAAGGCGCGCGAGCTGATCCGCTCGGGCGCCTACCACATGGTGCTGCTGGACGAGATCAACATCGCGATGCGCTACGGCTATGTCGACGCGGCCGAGGTGGTGGCGTTCCTCAAGGCCGAGAAGCCGCCGATGACCCACGTGGTGCTGACCGGCCGCAACGCCCCCGAGGCGCTGGTCGAGGCCGCCGATCTGGTCACCGAGATGTCGCTGGTCAAACACCCCTTCCGCGAACAGGGCATCAAGGCCCAGATCGGCGTGGAGTTCTGACACGGCGCCCCGCCCCCTGTCCGAGGGGCGACCCTTCCCGCCCCCTGTCCGAGGGGCGACCCTTCCCACCCAAGGCGCGGCGAGGCAGCCATGTTCAAACCGAGACTGTTCGGCGCGAGCCCCGAGCACGAGCGGATCTATGGCTTGTACGAGCGGGTCTATACCGTGATCGACGTCGTGGCGGCCTGGTGCTTCGTCGTGGGCAGCGTGATGTTTTTCTCCGAGGCTTGGGTCTATCCCGGCACCTGGCTGTTCCTGCTGGGCTCGTTCTGCTTTGCCGCCAAGCCCACTGTCCGGTTCATGCGCGAGTACCATCTCGCTACCTTGCCGCTGCCGGGCGACGACCCGGCCGCGGGCGACACCTCGTGATCACCCGGCGCGCGCTGTTGCGGGTGCTGGCGGGGCTGGGCCTGGCCGGGGCGGCGACGGGGGGTTACGCGGGCTGGGTCGTGCCGGGTGCGCAGCCGGTGATCGCGCGCTACCGCCCCGCGCTGCCGGGCTGGCCGGGCGAGCTGACGCTGCGCATCGCCGCCATCGCGGACGTGCACATCGGCCCGCCCGCGATGCCCCGCGACCGGGTGGCCGAGATCGTGGCCGCGGCCAACGCGCTGGCGCCCGACCTGATCGTGCTGCTGGGCGACTATGTCGCGACGCACCGGTTCCAGCGCGCGCGCATTCCGGTCGGCGATTTCGCGGCCGAGGCGGCGGCGCTCCGCGCCCCGCTGGGCGTCTATGCGGTCATGGGCAACCACGACTGGCGCGACGACGCGGCGGCCCAGCGCCGGCGTGCGGGCCCCATCGCGGGGGCGCTGGCGCTGCAGGAAGCCGGCATCGCGGTGCTGGAGAACGAGGCGCGGCGGATCCAGGCGCCCGGCGGCGCGTTCTGGCTGGCGGGGCTGGGCGACCAGTGGGCGTTCGGGCACCCGGTGCGCGGCCGGACCCGCGGCGTGGACGACCTGCCCGGCACGCTGGCGCAGATCGACGACGACGCGCCCGTGCTGCTGCTGGCGCACGAGCCCGACATCTTCCCCCGAGTGCCGGCGCGCGTGGCGCTGACCCTGTCGGGCCACACCCACGGCGGGCAGATCCGGGTGCTGGGATACGCGCCGGTGGTGCCCTCGCTCTATGGCCGGCGCTATGCGCACGGGCACATCGTCGAGGACGGGCGCCACCTGATTGTCTCGGCCGGGCTGGGCTGTTCGGGCGTGCCGCTGCGCTTCGGCATCCCGCCCGAGATCGTGCTGGTCGACCTGGGCGCCCCCGCCCGAACCCGCATCAAGGCTGCCAGGGCACCCGCGCGGGACACCGCATGAGCCGTGCGCTGATGCTGCAGGGCGCGGGCACCAACGTCGGCAAATCGATGCTGGTCGCGGGTCTCTGCCGTGCGGCGCGCCGGCGCGGGCTCAGCGTCGCGCCCTTCAAGCCGCAGAACATGTCCAACAACGCCATGGTCACCGAGGACGGCGGCGAGATCGGGCGCGCCCAGGCGCTGCAGGCCCGCGCCGCCGGGCGCCCCGCCAGCGTGCACATGAACCCGATCCTGCTGAAGCCCGAGACCGACATAGGCGCGCAGATCGTGGTCCAGGGCCGCCGCCACGCGACCGTGCGCGCGGGCGAGTACGGCCGGCTGAAGCCGACGCTGATGCCCCCGGTGCTGGACAGCTTTGCGCGGCTCAGGGCCGAGGTCGACCTGGTGGTGGTCGAGGGCGCGGGCAGCCCGGCCGAAATCAATCTCCGCCACGGCGACATCGCCAACATGGGCTTCGCCACGGCGGCCGAAGTGCCGGTGGTGCTGGTCGGCGACATCGACCGCGGCGGCGTGATCGCCCAGATCGTGGGCACCCAGGCGGTGCTGGACCCGGACGATGCGGCGCGGATCGAGGGGTTCCTGATCAACAAGTTCCGCGGCGACCCGCGCCTGTTCGACGACGGCTATGCCGAGATCGCGCGGCGCACCGGCTGGCGCGGCTTCGGCGTGGTGCCCTGGTTCGCCGAGGCGCACCGCCTGCCGGCCGAGGACGCGATGGACCTGGCCGGCGGCGCACGCGAGGGCGCGGTGCGCATCGCCGTGCTGGCCCTGTCGCGCATCGCCAACTTCGACGACCTGGACCCGCTGCGCCAGGCGCCGGGCGTGGCGCTGACCCTGGTCGAGCCGGGCCGGGCGCTGCCGGGCGACGCGGACCTGGCGATCATCCCGGGCAGCAAGTCGACGCTGGGGGACCTGGCGTTCCTGCGCGCCCAGGGCTGGGACGTCGACCTGGCCGCGCACCGCCGGCGGGGCGGGCGGATCCTGGGCCTCTGCGGCGGCTACCAGATGCTGGGGCACAGCATCGCCGACCCCGAGGGGATCGAGGGCCCGCCCGGCACCGCCCCGGGCCTGGGTTTTCTGGACGTCGAGACCGTGATGACGCCGGACAAGCGGCTGTCGCGCGTCGCGGGCCGGCACCTGGCGACGGGCGAAGCGGTCGAGGGCTATGAGATCCACATCGGCCGCACGACCGGCGCGGCACTGGCCCGTCCGATGCTGCAGATCGAGGGCCGACCCGAAGGCGCGCTCAGCCCCGACGGCCGCGTCGCCGGCGCCTATGTCCACGGCCTGTTCGCCGCCGACGCGTTCCGCACGGCGTACCTGCAGGCCCTGGGCGCGCCGGCCCCGGCCTATGCCTTCGACGCCGCGGTCGAAGCCGCGCTTGACGCGCTGGCCGACCATCTGGACGCGTCAGTCGACGTCGCGGGGCTGCTGGCTCTGGCGCGCTGAGGCCGCCGCCGCGCGCCGCGCCTCGGCCAGCGCGCGCACGGCGTGCAGCACGAACGGCGTGCCACAGACCTGCCAGCGCTCGGCCACCACGGCACCGCCCCGCTCGGCCAGCCGACGCAGCGCGGGGTGGGCCGCGGTCTCGTAGGAGCGACCGACGCTGCCACCCGAGATCGGGCGCGTGCGCACCAGGAACGGCTGCGCCATCACCAGCGTCTCGAGCGCCAGACGCCGCGCACCGCGATAGCCCAGCCGCTCGGCCGCGTTGGCGAACCCGGCCGCCGCCAGCACATCGGCGGCCAGCGTGTCGGCGCCCGAGGTGTAGTTGTTGGGATAGTGGTAGGCCGCTTCGGGCCGCGCGCCGCCGGGCGCCGCCGCCAGGACCGCCAGATCGGCGCGGAACCCGGCGATCAGCGCCTCGGCCTCGGCCTCGCGGCCCAGCAGCGTGCCCATCCGCGCGATCAGCACGGGGATGTCGTCGAACGACCGGGCGGCGGGGAACTTTTCGACCCGGATGCCCAGCCGGCGCAGCATGTCCACGCCGACGCGATTGGTGAACGACCCGGCCAGCACCAGGTCGGGCTGCAGCAGAAAGATCTGCTCGGCGCCGGCACGGTTTGTCGTCAGCCCCGCTGCGCGGTCGACCAGGTTCGACGAGCGCGGATCGCTGGCCCAATGTGAGACCGACACGAGCTGTCCGGGCGCCGCCAGCATCAGCGCCAACTGGTCGGTGCAGAGGTTCATCGACACCACGCGCGCCGGCGCCTCGGCCGCCGCTGGCGAGCCGGCGAACGCCAGCAGCAGGGCCAGAACTGGGGCCACAAGTGGGGCCAGCAGTGGCGCCAGCAGTAGGGCGGCGCGCCTAGCCATCGAGCGGGGGGACACGGCTGACGAAGTGACCCTTCACGCCCTGGGGCCAGTCGCGGAACGGCACCACGCCGCTGTCCGAGGCCGCGTACTTGGCGGCGTATTCGACCATCGCGGCGGCATCCTCGGCCGTCGGTTCGAACGCGCCCAGCACATAGGTCATCTTGCCGGGCGCCGACAGCGCGGTGGCGCAGTGCCGGCTGCACGCCATCAAACAGGCGTGGCGGCGCACCGCGACGGCGGCATGCGGGGCGGCCGCGGCCTCGACCAAGGCGGCAAAGGCGGCACCCGCGCTGACGCCGTCGCGCTGGCGCGTCTCGGCGTCGTAGCGGCAGGTCTCGCATACCGTGATCGTTGCCATCCGCCCCTCCGGCTCGGTCACACCTCGCGGCGCTGGGCTAGCAACGGCATCGGGCGGGCGCAAGGCGGCGCAATATCGCCCGGTCGGTGTGCCGGCCTGCCGCTTGGCTTCGGCGCCAAAGCCGCTTAGGTACACAGAGCCGTTGGGGTGCCTCCGTTCGGGGGGCTGAGAGGCTTTGACCAACCCATCGAACCTGATCCGGGGCAACCGGCGTAGGGAACGGGCCAGCACCGAAACCGCACGCCGTCTCTGCCGGGCTGCGCCCCCCTTTAGGGCGCGATCGTGCAACCGGTGCGCGCGTGCGTGCCGCGGGGTGGGGGCCGCCATGGGCGCGACAGACCGCCAGACCGTCAGCATCGTCGGCGCCGGCGTCGCGGGCCTGGCCATCGCGGTCGAGCTGGCGCGCCGCGGCCACCCGGTCCGGGTGCTGGACCGCACCGGCCCGCCCGGCCCGCACGGCTGCAGCTGGTGGGCCGGCGGCATGCTGGCCCCCCACTGCGAGCGCGAGAGTGCCGATGTCGCGGTGGTGCGCCTGGGCATGGCGGCGGCCGACTGGTGGGCCGGCGTGGGCGCCGAGGTCACCCGCCGGGGCAGCCTGGTGATCGCGCCCAACCGCGACCGGCGCGAGCTGGAGCGCTTTGCCCGGCGCACCGCGGGGTTCGAGGTGCTGGATGCCGACGCGCTGGCCGGGCTGGAGCCTGACCTGGTCGACCGCTTTACCCGCGCGCTGTACTTTCCGACCGAGGCGCATGTGGCGCCGCGCCAGGCGCTTGCGGCCCTGGTCGACCGGCTCGCAGAGCATGGCGTGGCGGTGGAACAGGCCGAGCCTGCGCTGAACGGGCTGGCCGCCGAGGGACCCGTCATCGACGCCCGCGGGCTGGCCGCGCGCGACGCGCTGGCGGACCTGCGCGGCGTCAAGGGCGAGATGCTGGTGCTGTCCTGCCCCGACGTGTCGCTCACCCGGCCGGTGCGGCTGATCCACCCGCGCGCGCCGCTCTACATCGTGCCGCGCGGCGACGGCGTCTTCATGCTGGGCGCCACCCAGATCGAGGCGGCCGAGCGCAGCCGCGTGACCGCCCGTTCGCTGCTGGAACTGCTGTCCGTCGCCTATGCGCTGCACCCGGCGTTCGGCGAGGCCGAGGTGCTGGAGATCGGCGTCGACGCCCGCCCTGCCTTCCCCGACAACCTGCCCCGCCTGGTGCGCCAGGGCGGGGTGATCCACGCCAACGGCCTGTTCCGCCACGGCTTCCTGCTGGCCCCGGCGCTGGCGCAGCAAGCCGCCGCCCTGGTCGCAGGGCAAACTCCGGAGCTTCTGTATGACGATCATCGTGAACGGGACGCCGACGGACGTGCAGGCGACGGACATTGCCGCGCTGCTGTCTGAGCTGGGCTATGCCGACGCGCCCGTGGCGACCGCGCTGAACGAGACGTTCGTGCCCGCGGGCAGCCGTGCTGCGACCGCCCTGGCCGCCGGCGACCGGATCGAGATCCTGGCCCCGCGCCAGGGCGGCTGAGGAGCGCGCCGCGATGCCCGATGCCACCGGCCCCAGCACGACTGACGTCAGCACGAGCGGCCCCAGCACGGCCGACGCCGGCGCAACTGGACCCGGCAACACTGGACCCGGCGCAACTGGCCCCGGCACCACTGGCCCCGGCACCGGTGGCCCCTGCACCGGTGGCCCCGACGCGCGCGGCGACAGCGCCGCTGGCGATCCGCTGCTGCTGTACGGCACGCCGGTCGTCTCGCGGCTGATGCTGGGCACGGCGCTCTACCCCTCGCCCGCCGTCATGGCGGCGGCGTTCCGGCGCTCGGGCGCGGCCATCGCCACCGTGTCGCTGCGCCGCGAGGGGGCGCCGGGCGCCGACGGCGCGCGCGCGGGCCAGGCGTTCTGGGACCTGATCCGGGGCCTCGGCGTCGCCGTCCTGCCCAACACCGCCGGCTGCCACAGCGTCAAGGAAGCCGTGACCACCGCCCACATGGCGCGCGAGGTGTTCGGCACGCCTTGGATCAAGCTCGAGGTCATCGGCCGGACCGATACCCTGCAGCCCGACCCCTTTGCGCTGGTCGAGGCGGCGCGGATCCTGGCCGACGACGGTTTCCAGGTGTTCCCCTACACGACCGAGGACCTGGTGCTGGCCGAGAAGCTGGTCGAGGCTGGGTGCGAGGTGCTGATGCCCTGGGGCGCGCCCATCGGCTCGGGCCTGGGGCTCACCAACCTCTACGGCCTGCGGGCGATCCGGGCGACGTTCCCGGACGTGCCGCTGGTCGTGGACGCCGGCATCGGGCTGCCCAGCCAGGCGGCCCAGGCGCTGGAGCTGGGCTTCGACGCGGTGCTGCTGAATACCGCCGTCGCCAAGGCCGGCGACCCGCCCGCCATGGCCGAGGCATTCGCCGCCGCCGTCCGCGCCGGGCGGCTGGCGTACCTCGCCGACCCGATGGCGCCGCGCGACATGGCCGAACCCTCGACCCCGGTGATCGGACAGGCGTTCCTGGCATGACCCTCCCCGCCGACCTCGACCGCTTCTACCCGATCTTCGACAGCGCCGACTGGCTGGCCCGCATGCTGCCGCTGGGCGTGCGGCTGGTGCAGCTGCGCATCAAGGACCGGCCCGAGACCGCGGTGCGGGCCGAGATCCGCCGCGCCCGGGACCTGGCCGCCGCTCACGGTGCGACGCTGGTGATCAACGATTACTGGCGCCTGGCCATCGAGGAGGGCTGCACCTGGGTCCACCTGGGGCAGGAGGATCTGGAGACCGCCGATCTCGCCCTGCTGCGCGGCGCGGGCATCAAGCTGGGCCTGTCGACCCACGACGATGCCGAACTGGCCCGGGCGCTGGCGGCGGGGCCGGACTATGTCGCGCTCGGTCCCGTCTACCACACCAAGCTCAAGGCCATGCGCTTCGCGCCCCAGGGGCTGGACCGGGTGGCCGACTGGAAGGCGCGCGTGGGCCGGATGCCCCTGGTCGGCATCGGCGGCGTGACGCTGGAGCGCGCGGCCGACGTGCTGGCCGCGGGCGCCGACATCGTGGCCGCGGTGACCGACATCACCCTGAACCCCGAGCCCGAGGCGCGGGTGCGGTCCTGGCTGGCCGCCACCGGCGCCCCGGCGGCCTGACGCGGATGAACGCCGTGGACCGCTACGCCCGCCAGACCGTGCTGCCGCAGGTCGGCATCGCGGGCCAGGCGCGGCTGGCCGCAGCCCACGTGCTGGTGATCGGCGCGGGCGGGCTGGCGGCGCCGGCGATCCCCTACCTGGCCGGCGCCGGCGTCGGGCGGCTGACGATCGTCGACCCCGACCGGGTCGAACGCTCGAACCTGCACCGCCAGACCCTGTTCCGCGAGACCGACGAGGGCCTGGCCAAGGCCGAGGTCGCCGCCCGCGCCGCCGTGGCGCTGAACGGCGAGGTGACGGCCGAGCCTGTCGTCGCCCGCTTCGACCCCGCCAACGCCGCGGCCCTGGTGGCGGGCTGCGTGGTGCTGGACTGTGCCGACAGCTTCGCCGCGTCCTACGCCGCGTCGGACGCGTGCCTGGCCGCGGGCGCACCGCTGATCTCGGCCTCGGTGCTGGGGACCGAGGGCTACGTGGGCGGGTTCTGCGGCGGCGCGCCGTCGCTCCGCGCCGTGTTCCCCGACCTGCCGGCCCGGGCCGCCAGCTGCGCCACCGCCGGGGTGCTGGGGCCGGTGGTGGGCATGCTGGGGGCGATGCAGGCGCAGATGGCCCTGGCGGCGATCCTGGGCCTCGCGCCCTCGCCGCTGGGTCAGATGGTCGGCATCGATGCGCTGAGTTGGCGGGTCACCCGCTTTCGCTTCGACAGGGCCCAAGAGCCGGCATCGGCGCTCCGCTTCCGTGCCCCCGCCGAGATCCCGACCGACGCCCTGGTCGTCGAGCTTCGCGGCGCGGACGAGGCCCCGCACCCCATCCGGGCGGATGCACGGCGCCTGACGGTGGCCGAGGTCGATGCCGCCACCCTGGCCCCGGCCGAGGGGCAGGAAGTGGTGATGGTCTGCCGCTCGGGCCTGCGCGCGTGGGCGGCCGCGCGGCGGCTGGGCGCGGGGTGGGACGGCCGCATCAGCCTGGTCGCGGCCGGAGACTGACGGCCCGCCGCGCCCCACCGATTGTCGCACGGCGCTGATCCCGGCGGGCGGCGCCATACCTTCGCTCCATGACCGATCGTCCAGCGCCGAACAATCAACGCCTGCTCCCCTACCTGCTGGCCTGGCTGCTGCCCCACGGGCTGCCGCCGGCGGGGCAGGTGGCGCTGGCCTTGGCCATGGGCGCGCTCTGCCACCTGATCTTTGCGCTGGCGGTCGGCGCGATGATCGTGGCGATGTTCTTCGGCATGTCGCAGAGCCTGGGGGCGGTGCCCTGGCCCTGGGCGGCGCTGGTCAACGCGCTGTTGATCCTGCAGTTCCCGCTGGCGCACTCGCTGCTGCTGACGCGGCCCGGCATGCGGCTGCTCGCGCGCCTCGGCCCCGGGGGGCACGGCAAGACGCTGGCGACCACGACCTATGCCACCATCGCCTCGACCCAGCTGTTGGCGCTGTTCGCGCTGTGGACACCGTCGGGCATCGTGTGGTGGGCGGCCGAGGGCGCGGCGTTCTGGGCCATCTGCACGCTCTACGCCGCCGCGTGGCTGCTGCTGCTCAAAGCCTCGTTCGACGCAGGCGCCGAGGTCCAGTCGGGCCTGCTCGGCTGGTCGGCGCTGGCCCGCGGGATCAGGCCGGTGTTTCCCGACATGCCCACCACGGGCCTGTTCCGCGTGGTGCGCCAGCCGATCTATGTGAGCTTTGCGCTGACGCTGTGGACCGTGCCGGTGTGGACGCCGGACCAGCTGGCGCTGGCGATCAGCTACACCGCCTATTGCCTGCTGGCGCCGCTGCACAAAGAGCGTCGGTTCGCCGCGATGTTCGGCCAGCGGTTCGAGGCGTACCGCGCCGCCGTGCCCTATTGGCTGCCTAGCCCGTGGCGCCGCCGCCGCAGCCGTTGACCCAGCGCAGCGCGAACTCGGTGGTGTAGGTCGCGGCCAGGGTGAACCAGACGAACAGCACGATCTGGCGCCACGGCACCGGGGTGCGCGAGGACGGGGTGAGCATCATCTCGCGCTGGCGCCGCCGCTCGAGCCGCCAGCCGCCGAACACGGCGAGCCCGACGAACACCAGCGACGAGACCGAATGGAACGCGCAGTCCGCCCCGTCCATCGGGCGCCTCCCCAATCCGATGGCCCGGCCGCACGGCGGCGGCGGGCCGTTCCCCCATCGGTGCTAACGTGCGTACTGTTCAGGCGCCTGCCAAGGGGAAGCTGACGGCGATCGACCAGGCGAGCGCCACGCTGAGCCCCCCGGCGGTGGCGAACGGGTGCCCGGTGCGCGCCATCACCCACTGGCTGATCATCGCGTAGACGGCAAAGAAAGCCAGCATCACGGGCGCGATGATGGCCAAGAAGAACAGCTGCTCGGGCGCCAGCGCCACGGCGATGCCGAGCGAGACGACGAAGGCGAACTTGCTGGCCAGATAGGCCCAGAGCCGCGCGCCCGTCTCGGCCGCGCTGCCGGCGGCGCCGTCGGCCACCCGCCGGGTCAGCCACTCGTCTGCCAGGAACCACGGCAGCAACGCCGCGGCGAAGACGGGCACATAGATCGCCTCGGCCGCCGAAGGCACGAAGGGAAAGGCATAGCGCTCCAACGTCAGCCCGAACACGACCAGGGTGAAGACCGCGACCGCAGCGGCCGAGACGGCCAGCCCGCCCCACGGGATCGCCCCCCAGCGCGGCAGCGCGACCAGCCCGCGCCGCGCCGCCAGCCACAGCCCCGCCGCGGTGAACAGGCCATAGAAGAAGAAGTGCTTGGCCAGATAGTCGCCCAGCACGATGGGCATCAGCCCCGACGGCAGCGTCGTCGCCGCGAGCGGGGCCAGCAGCGCCGGCCCCACGATCAGCGCCGCCAGCAGACGCCAGCGCGCGCCCGCCCCTGCCGGCTGGGGTGCCAGCACCGGCAGCAGGCGCGACAACGGCCGCCCCGCCAGCGTGAGCCCGGTGAACAGGACGCCCAGCCACAGGCCCCGGCGGTCCAGCCCGTCGCCCTCGGCCGCGCCGTCGCGCACGCCGCCGTCGCCGGTGCCCTCCCGCAGCGTGACGTCCAGCCAGGCGACGGCGGCGGCCAGGCTGACCGGGTCATACAGCACGCCGATATGCTCGACCCCCGGTGCCTCGACCGCGCGGCGGGCGGTGCCGTCGAAGAAGGTGCCCACCGTCTGGTCCATGTCGGCCAGTTTGGGCATCACCGTGCTGCCGCGCAGCACTTCGCCCATCAGCCCGCGCGTGATCACCATGCCGGGCAGGCGCGCGTCGCGCGGCGGCGGCGAGGCGTTGGGCTCGGCGACGGCGTTGGCGGTCAGGTTCACGACGCGCACGGCCTCGTCGGTCAGCCCGTCCTCCAACCCGCCGACGATCACCAGCATGTTGCGCGGGCTGAGCGCCGTGACGTCGGTCGACAGCAGCGACACCGCGACGGTGGCCGACGCCGCACGGGCCGAGGGCCGCCCCTCGCGCGCCGCCTTGGCCAGCAGATCGGTCGCCATCGAATGGCCGAGCAGCGCATAGCGCCGACCCGCGCCGTCGAGCCCCCGCGCATAGGCGACCACCGCATCGAGCTGCTGCAGCAGCCGCGCGCTGGAGCGGGTGAAGCCCGGCGGGTCGATGGGCAGCGGCGCGGGGTGCTCGCCGTGGCCCACGAAATCGAAGCTGACCGCCAGATAGCCGGCACGTGCCAGGGTAAAGGCAAAGGGCTCCATCAGCTTGCGCGATCCGGCAAACCCGTGGGCGATCACCACGACCGGCAGATCGCCCTCGGCGCTCTCGGCGCGCACGACGGTGGCCGGCGTATCGCCGATGGCGACCTGCTCGATCACCAGCCCGCTGCGCCCGGCCTCGAGCTGCCAGAGCGACACGACGGTGCACAGCACCGCGATCGCCGCTACCACCCAGTCCGACCGTCGCATTGCGTCCATCGTGCCCCCGCTCCCCCGGGCCGGTGCGGCACCTGCCGTGGATCGGCCGCCGGGTGCCTCTGCCGGTGGCCAGACCGCGTTCCGCCGATGCCCCCTCGGCCGACGTGGCGCGCCCCAGCACGGGGCGGACATAGCGCAGCCGCCCGCCCAACCCAATCGCCGACACGCCGCACGGGTTCGGCGGCGGACGCCGGGCAGTGGCGGCGGCGGGCCACAGGCGCTAGGCTCTCGCCCTAGGGTTGGATGATGAGCGCTGCGTGATCGCGCTTGAATGCGGGGGCGCAGAGTTTACCTGCTGGGCTGGTCCGGCGCGGTACCGGGCTGTCGCACAACGCTTTTCGCCGCGCAGACGGCCGGAGAAACCCGATGCTGCACTCTCGGCCTGCGTTCCCCGCGCCCCGCTTCCCCGCCCCCACCTTCCCCGCACCCCGCGCGATCGCCGTTGCGGCCGTTGCGGCGGTGGGGCGGCGCGCGGCCGGGCGTCGCGCGGCCACCCTGGCAGCCACGCTCGGCGTCGCACTCTGTCTCGCGATGGCGCTGCTCGCCTGGGCGCCGCCGGCCGGGGCACAGGGCGGGCCGGCCCGGGTGATCGTCGCCCCGGTCGAGACGCGCGAAATCGCCGACACCACCCCCATCATCGCGCGCCTGGTGGCCACCCGGCAGTCGGACGTCGCAACGCGCGCCGCCGGCGTGGTGGCCGAGGTTGCCTTTGCCGTGGGCGAGCGGGTAGAGGCGGGCCAGGTGCTGATCCGCCTGGACGACGCGCTGGCCCGCATCCAAGAGACCAACGCCATGGCCGCCGTCGCCGCCGCCGAGGCGAGTGTCGAGGTCGCCCGCGCCCGCGCCCGCCAGATCGGCCAGGCGCTGCAGCGGGCCGAAGGGCTGCGCAACTCGACCGCCTTCTCGCGCGGCTCGTTCGAGGATCTGCAGCAGCAGGCGGCCGAGGCGACGGCCGAGATCACGCGCGCCGAGGCGCAACTGGGTGTCGCCAAGGCGGCGCTGTCCCGCGCGCTCTACGATGTCGAGCACAGCGTGCTGCTCGCGCCCTTCGACGGCGTCGTGATCCAGCAGATGGCCCAGCCCGGCCAGTACATCGATCTAGGCGAGGCCGCGGCCTCGATCCTCGACGCCAGCACCCTGGAGATCGAGGCCGACCTGCCGGTCGATCTGGTGTCGGGCATTCAGCCGGGGCGCGAGCTGGCGGCCGCCTTCGATGGCGGGCTGTCGACCACGGCGACGGTGCGCACCCTGCTGCCGGTCGAGACGACGTCGACGCGCACCCGCACGGTGCGGCTCAGCGTGATGGGCCAAGGGCTGCCGGCCGCGGTGGCAGCGACCGGCCGCTCGGTGACGCTGCGCGTGCCGATCAGCGCGCCGCGCATGGCGCTGACGGTACCCAAGGACGCGCTGGTGCAGGCCCGCGGCGCCTGGATGGTATTCGCCGTGGGAGAGGGGGCTGCCGAGCCGCGGACCGTGGTGCTGGGCCAGTCGGCCGGCGAGCGGATCGAGGTGCTGTCGGGCGTCGGCCCGGACGATCACGTGGTGATCCGCGGTAACGAGCGGCTGCGCCCCGGCCAGCCCATCGCCCCGGTTCTGGCCGACGGCACGCCGCTGGACGCCGCAGCGAAACCCGAGGCCGGCGCCGGACCCGAGACCGGTGCGCAGGGCGGTTCTGGCACCGATCCTGGGGCCGGTTCTGGGCCCGGTGCTGGGGCCGGTGCTGGGACCGGAACCGGAGGTGCGGCGGAACCCGAGCCGGAACCCGAGGCCGCGGCCCCCGCCCCAGGTCCAGGGCCAGCCCCCGCCAGCGACCGCGGGAGTGCTGCGAGCACGCCCAGTGCCGTGGCCAGTGCCGTGGCCGGTGCCGTGGCCGACGCCTCGCCCCGCGCGGCGGCGGACCGTTCGGCAATGCGCTGAAACCCAGCGCTGAGACCCCGCGGTGACCCCGCCGGTCGCCCGCGGACCGAGAGAGAACAGGCAGTGAGACGCGCGCCATGAACCCCATCCGCGTGGCCATCGAACGCCCCATCGCCGTCGTCGCCGCGGTGATGATGGCCGTGATGTTCGGCGTCCTCGCGCTGACGCAGATCCCGATCCAGTTGACCCCCGACGTGCGCAAGCCCGTCATCGAGATCGAGACCAACTGGTTCGGCGCCGCCCCGGCCGAGATCGAGCGCGAGATCGTCAACCCGCAGGAGGACGAGCTGCGCGGGCTGGAGGGGCTGGAGACCATGATCTCGCGCTCGGAAACCGGGCGCGCGCGGATCACGCTGGAATTCGCCATTGGCACCGACATGAACCGCGCGCTGCTGCTGGTCTCGAACCGGCTGGACCGGGTGTCGGGCTATCCGGCCGAGGCGGACGAGCCCACGGTCGACACGTCCGGCGCCGACGATAACCCGATCGCGTGGATGATCCTGCAGCGGCTGCCCGGCATCGACCGGCCGATGGAGCAGTTCGGCGACTTCGCCACCGACGTCATCAAGGAGCGGCTCGAACGGGTCGACGGCATCGCCCTGGTCAACGTGTTCGGCGGGGTCGAGGAGGAGCTGCAGATCGTCATCGATCCCCAACGCCTGGCGCAGTATCGGCTGACGATCCCCGAGGTCGTGCGCGTGCTGCGCTCGGAGAGCATCAGCCTCTCGGCCGGCGACGTGGACGAGGGCAAGCGGCGCTATGTGGTGCGCGCCGAGGGCGAGCTGAACGATATCGCCGCGGTCGAGAGCGTGGTGCTGCGCTCGGGGCCCGCGGGCATCGACCCGAGCGCCGGGGGGCGAATCTTTGTCTCGGACGTCGCCGAGGTACGCTTCGGGTACAAGGAGCCCGACGCCCGCATCCGCCAGAAGGGCGAGCCGGCCATCGCGATCAACGCCATCCGCGAGAACGGCGCCAACGTGATCGAGACGATGGAGGGTATCCGCGCCGCGCTGGACGAGCTGCGCGAGGGCGAGCTGCGCCGCGTCGGCCTGACCATCGAGCAGGTCTACGACGAGACGATCTACATCGACGGCGCCATCGATCTGGTGATCTCGAACATCGTGATCGGCGGGCTGCTGGCGGCAGGCGTGCTGCTGGTTTTTCTGCGTTCGCCGCGGGCGACGCTAGTGATCTCGCTCGCCATTCCGGTGTCGATCGTCGCCACCTTCGTCGCCATGTCGGCGCTGGGGCGGACGCTGAACGTGATCTCGCTGGCCGGCATCGCCTTTGCCGTGGGCATGGTCGTCGACGCGGCCATCGTGGTGCTGGAAAACATCTATCGGCTGCGCCAGCAGGGCCTGTCCCCGCGCGAGGCGGCCTTCCGGGGCGCTGCCGAGGTTTGGGGCGCGATCCTCGTGTCGGCGCTGACCACGGTGATGGTGTTCCTGCCGATCCTGGTGATGGAACTGGAGGCGGGGCAGCTGTTCCGCGATATCGCGGTGGCGATCTCGGTGTCGGTGATGCTGTCGCTGGTGGTGGCGGTGACCGTGCTGCCGGCGCTGGCGGCCAAGCTGTTGGGCGGCGGGCGCGGCGGGCGGCTGCGCGTGCTGCCGGTGCCGCTGGTCGACCATTTCGGCCGCCTGTTCAGCTGGCTGATCAAGTTCTACGCGCGGCTGACCGTGCGCTTTCGGGTGCTGGGCATCCTGGCCGTGACGGGCATCACGACCGCGGCGGTGTGGGGCGCGATCACCTTCCTGCCCAAGCTCGAATACCTGCCCGAGGGCAACCGCAACCTGGTGTTCGGCGTGATCCTGCCGCCGCCCGGCTACAACCTGGGCACCACGACGGGCATTGCCGAGCGGATCGAGAGCGTGGCGCGCCCGCTGTGGGAGAAGGTGGGCACCGAGGTGGGGCCCGACGAGCCGCCTGCGATCCGCCATTTCTTCTTTGTCGCGCTGCGCGGCACCACCTTTCTGGGCGGCTCGGCGGACGACCCCAAGCGGGTGACCGAGCTGATCCCGGTGCTCGAGGGACCCATCTTCTCGGAACCCGGCACGTTCGGCTTTATCAACCAGCGCTCGCTGTTCGGCCGCGGCATCGGCGGCGGCCGGGCGATCGAGCTCAACGTCTCGGGCAACTCGCTGGAAGAAATCCTGGCCGTCGCGCAACAGGCCGCGGGCCGCATGCTGGGCCTGTTCCCCCGCGAGCGCGGCAACCAATTCCGTCCCCTGCCGGGCCTGGAGCTGGGCGCGCCCGAGGTGCGGCTCAAACCCGACCGCGTGCGTCTGGCCGATGCCGGCGTCACCGCCGAGGCGCTGGCGCAGACCGTGGACGCCTACAACGACGGCCTGCTGGTCGAGGAGATCACCATCGGCGCCGAGCGGCGGGACCTGACGCTGAAGGGCGGCGAGGCGTTCGGCGTGGCCGACGGCACCGCGGCGCGGACCCAGGACATCGGCGCCTATCCCGTGGTCGCGCCGAACGGCCGGATCCTCCCCGTCTCGGCGCTGGCCGACGTGGTGCTGACCGCGGGCCCCACCGAGATCCGGCACCGCGAGCGGCTGCGCACCATCACGCTGGAGCTGCGCCCCTCTGCCGACGTGCCGCTGGAGACCGCGCTCGAGATCATCGCCGAGCAGATCGTCGCCCCGCTCGAGGCCGAGGGCCTGCCCGGGGACGTGCGCCTCTCGCTCTCGGGCGCGGCGGACGAGCTGACCAAGACCTGGGAAGCGCTGCAGGTGAACCTCCTCCTGGCGCTGGTCATCGTCTACCTGGTGATGGCGGTCCTGTTCGAGAGCTTCGTGCTGCCGCTGGTGATCCTGATCTCGGTCCCCGTGGCGGGCGCGGGCGGCGTGGCGGGGCTGGCGGTGCTGAACCTCTACCAGGTGCAGCCGCTCGACATGCTGACGCTGCTGGGCTTCGTGATCCTGATCGGCATCGTGGTGAACAACGCGATCCTGCTGGTGCACCAGTCGCTGCACCACCTGCGGGTCGACGGCATGGGCGTCAGTGAGGCGATTGAGGAGGCGACGCGCAACCGCATCCGCCCGATCTTCATGTCCACGCTGACGTCGGTGTTCGGGATGCTGCCGCTGGTGATCTTCCCCGGCGCGGGGTCGGAACTCTACCGCGGGCTGGGCTCGGTCGTCGTCGGCGGGCTGTCGATGTCGGCCGTGCTGACGCTGCTGCTGGTGCCGCCGCTGCTGCGCCTCACCCTCAGCGTGCCGGCGGTGGCCGAAACGGGCGAGGGCGACCGAGACGACGAGGAGCCGCTGTTCCTGGACGATCCGATCGCCGCAGAATGACGCCGGTGGCGGGACGGCCGGCCCGGCGGTGACGGGCAGCGCGGCGATGGATCTCCTGGCCTGGCCGGGCGCTAAGTATGCGCTGATCGCGGCCGTCGGGCTGCTGCTGCACCGCTGGATCGGGCCCGGGGGCCGCGCGCTGCTGGCCGAGGCGCTGGCCGACCGGGCCCCCGACGCACGCGACGGGCTGCCCGCTTCCTGGGCGCTGCTGACCGGGCTCTCTGGCGTCAGGCTGGTTTCGGGCCGCTACGTCGCCGCGGCCTGCCTGCTGACGCTGATCGGATATGCGCTGGTGTTCACGCTGGGCCTGGCGTGGTCGCACGATCTGGCGGGGCTGATGCAGGGGCTCGGCCGGGACGGCGGGGCCGCGGCCTCGGCGCTGCGGCAGATGACGCTGTTCATGGTCAGCTTCGGCCCGGTCGCCAGCCTGTTCGGCCTGGCCTGCGCCCAGGCGACGGTGGGCTGGCTGCTGGCACACCCGGTGGCCCCGCCGACGGGCTGGCGGCCCGCTGCCTTTGCCGCCGCCACGGGTGTGGCGATGCTGGCCACCCTGTTCGCGCTGTACCTGGCGGCTCTGGCGGTGGCCGGACCGGCGGGCCCGCTGGACGTGCTCACCAGCCTCGAGCGCGCCGGCTCGTCGCTGCTCTTCGCGCTCGATTTCGAGCTGATCGCCGGGGTCTATGTGTACGCGGCCTTCGCCACCCCGGTGCTGGCGCTCTCGGCCGCCGTGGCCGCACGCCTGCCGCTCGACAGCCTGCCGGGCGCCGAGGTGCTGGGCCCGGTCGGCCGGGCGATGCTGCCGCTGGCCGCCGCGGTGGCGCTGGGCGATCTGGCCGTCGGTTTCTGACCAGGACCAGACAGCAGGGCCGCCAGGCGTTACAATCCGTGCCAACTCAGCGCCGTACGAGAGATCGCCCATGGCCCGCCCTGCGCCCCACCGTGCCGTCCGTGCCAGCGGCGGCAGCCTTCTGTCCAGGCCGGGGCGGTGGCCCTGGCTGGCCGTACTGGTGGCGCTGCTCAGCCTGGCCGTCGCTGGGCCGGCGCTCGGCCAGAACCGCGACGCCGAGAGCGACCCCACCGCGGGCGCGCGTCAGGTGCGCACCGCGATCGTGCTGGACGCCTCGAACTCGATGTTCGGCACGGTGGGTCGCGTTGCCAAGATCAGCATTCTGGAGCGGGCCGTCGGCCGCGGCGTGCTCAGCATGCCGGCCCAGGCGGATGCCGGGGTGGTGGTGTTCGGCCATCGCCGCGCGGCCGACTGTTCGGATGTCGAGGCGCTGGTCCCCGTCGGCCCGGTCGATCCCTCGCGCATCGTCGCGGCGATCCGCAGCGTCGAGCCGCGGGGCGAGTCGCCGCTGACCGACGCGATGGCCGTCGCTGCGCGCCAGGTCGACTTCCGCGCCGGGCGCACGACGCTGCTGGTGGTCGCCGACGGCGGCGACGGCTGCGACCGCGACCCCTGTGCGATGGCCGAGCGGTTGGAGGGTGCGGGCGCCGATCTCACCATCCACGTCGTCGGCTTCGATCTGCGCCGCGACGAGGACCGCGAGCAGCTCTCCTGCGTGGCCTCGCGCACCGGCGGCGTGTTCCGCGAGGCTGACGACGAGGCGTCGCTCACCGAGGCGGTGATTGCGCTGATCAACGGCCCGCCGGTGGCCACGCTGCGCCCGGTGCCTCGGCTGGGCTCGGCCTCGCTGATCGGCAAGGTGCGCTGGACCATCCGGGAGCGTTCGACCGACACCGTGGTGCTGCGCGACCACGAGGCCGGCGTGCTGCCGCTCGCTCTGCCGCCCGGCAGCTACGACGTCCGCGCCATCGGCAACGGGCAGGTCGGCGAGGCGCGCTTTCAGATGACGGGGCGCGATCTGGCGCTGGACGTGGTGATGGAGACCGTGGTGTCGCTCCGCCCACCGCCGGGCGCGCTGGTCGGCAGCAGCTTTGCGGTCGACTGGATCGGCCCCAACGGTCCGGGCGACTATCTGACCCTGTCCGCCCCCGGCTCGCCGGTCACCAGCTTCGAGAGCTACGCGCGCACCAGCGGCGGCCAGGGCCTGACACTGACGGCACCGCCGGTGCCGGGCACCTATGAGATCCGCTATGTCGACGCGGCGGCAGGGCAGATCCTGGCCACCGCCACGCTGCCGGTGCGCCCGCCGGACATCGAGATCGCCGCCCCCGCCGAGGCCGAGGCCAGCAGCCTGATCTCGGTGCTGTGGGAGGGGCCGGGCGAGCCGGGCGACCGCATGGTGGTGGTCGAGCCGACGGCGCCCGTGGACGCCGGCATCCCGGTGGGCCTGATCCCAGGCGCCCCGGCCGAGCTGCGCCTGCCGGCACTCTCGGGCGAATACGAGATCCGCTACATCAACAACAGCGGCGGCATCCTGGCGCGCCGTCCGATCGCGGTGATCGTGCCCGTGCTGCTGGAGGCCCGGCCCGTCGCCGTGGCGGGCAGCCGGGTCGAGGTGCGCTGGACCGGGCCCAACGCCGCCGAGGACTCGATCACCATCGTGCGGGCCGACGCGCCCGACAGCGCGCGCGGCGCGTTCACCTATGTCCGCGTCGGCAACCCGCTGACGGTGGCGGCCGAGGGTCTGCCGGGGCCCAGCGAGGTGCGCTACATCTCGGGCGCGTCGGGCGCGGTGCTGGGCCGCCTGCCGATCACCCTCACCCTGCCCGATATCGTGCTGGACGCGCCGATCCAGGCGACCGCCGGCAGCACGATCCGGGTCGACTGGCAAGGCCCCGCCACGCGCGAGGATCTGGTCACCGTGGTGCCCGCCGATGCGCCGGACGACACGGTGCTGAGCCCGGTGTTCACCTATGTCGGCAACCCGCTGGACGTGATCACGCCCACCGAGGCGGGACCGGCCGAGATCCGCTTTATCAACAGCGAGACCGGTGTCGTGCTGGCGCGGCGCGCGGTGGCGCTGACGGCGGCGGTGGTCACCCTGGGCGCGCCCGACACCGCGGTGGCCGGCTCGCAGGTACCCGTGTTCTGGGAGGGGCCGGACGGGCGCAACGACGCCATCACCATCGTGCCGGTCGGCACGCCGGACGACCAGACGCTGAACTACAACTTCACCCGCCGCGGTTCGCCGCTGGAGGTGTTGGCCCCGCCCGATCCCGGCATCGTCGAGATCCGCTATCGCGCCGGTCAGGACGGCCGGGTGCTGGCGCGGCGCCAGATGGTGTTGACGGCGCCCGAGATCGCCATCGAGGCGCCGCCCGAGGCCGTGGCCGGCGCAGCGGTCGAGATCGTGTGGCGCGGGCCCGACAACCCCAACGATTTCATCACGGTGGTGATGGCCGACGCACCGGACAACGCGCGCGAGCACTATTCGTTCACCCGCAACGGCAGCCCGCTGGCCGTGGTGGTGCCGCAGCGGACCGGCGAGGCCGAGATCCGCTACCGCTCGGGCCAGACGGGCGACGTGCTGGGCCGCCGGGCGGTGCTGCTGACACGCGCGGCGGTGACGCTGGACGCCCCGCCCAGCGCCGTGGCAGGCGCGACCGTGCCGGTCCGTTGGACCGGGCCGGGCGGGCGCAGCGACTTTATCACCATCGTCAGCGCCGGCGTGCCCGACGAGCAGCGCGAGGCGTTCAACTATGTCCGCCGCGGCAACCCGCTCGAGGTGCTGGCGCCCGGCGTCGCCGGTGCGGCCGAGATCCGCTATGTGGCGGGCGAGGACAATGCCGTGCTGGGCCGGCTCGCGCTGCAGCTGGTCGAGCCCACGGTGTCGCTCACGGCGGTCGAGGAAGCGACGGCCGGCGCGACGATCGAGGTGCGCTGGGCCGGCCCCGCCAACGACGGCGACTTCGTGACCATCGTGCCGGGCGGCGCCGAGGACCGGGCGCGCGGCGATTTCGCTTATGCCACGGGCGAGGAGGAAACGGTGCGACTGATGACGCCGGCCGAACCCGGACCGGCCGAGATCCGCTATCGCGCCGGCGGGACCGGCGATGTGCTGGAGCGGCGCGCGCTCCTGCTGATCGAGCCGGACATCACGCTGCAGGCGCGGCCGATCGCGCCGGCCGGCGGCTCGATCCCGGTGTTCTGGGACGGGCCCGACAACGAGGGCGACTTCATCACCGTGGTGCCGGTGGGAACGCCCGAGGACCGGCGCGGCGAGTACAACTTCACGCGCCGGGGCAATCCGCTGCCGATCAACCTGCCGCCGATCCGCGGCCGGGCCGAGGTGCGCTACATGAGCGGGCAGACCGGCAAGACCCTGGCCCGCATCCAGATCGAGCTCCGCTGACCGCGCGCCCGGCCGCCTCCGACCTTGCGGAATCGCGGCTGGTCGCCGCGATGCTCGATCGTGGGTGCCGGGCGGCGCCTTTTGGGCGCACGATGTTGGGTATGTCGGGGCCGCGGCAACGTAGAGGGGGGGGCTGAGAGAAGCCCCGGGGGGCTTCTGCTCGAGCGTGTTGCGGGCGCCTGGCCGCGTCAAGGACAAGCCGCTCCGCGGTCGCGTTCCGCGATCCTTGACCCGGTCAGGCGCCCGCGCATCGCGCGGGGTGGCCTGGCGGGGCGTGGGCGCCGGGGTCTGGGCGTTCAGTCGGTGCCGCGGCCGAACAGGCCCAGGCTCTCGAGCTTGAGCATCACGTCGTGGGCGCAGTCGTCGGGGCTGACGTTGAGCGTGTTGACGCGGAGCTCCGGACCCTCGGGCGCCTCGTAGGGGTCCGAGATGCCCGTAAACTCCTTGATCTTGCCGGCGCGGGCCAGCTTGTACAGGCCCTTGCGGTCGCGGCGCTCGCACTCGGCCAGGGGGGTGGCGACATGCACCTCGACGAAGGCGCCATAGGCCTCGACCATCTCGCGCACCGTGCGCCGGGTGGCACCGTAGGGGGCGATCGGCGCGCAGATCGCGATACCGCCGTTCTTGGTGATCTCGGACGCCACATAACCGATGCGGCGGATGTTGATGTCGCGGTGCTCCTTGGAGAAGCCGAGCTCGCTGGACAGGTGCTTGCGCACGATATCGCCGTCCAGCAGCGTCACCGGCCGGCCGCCGAGCTCCATCAGCTTGACCATCAGCGCGTTGGCGATGGTCGATTTGCCCGACCCGGACAGCCCGGTGAAGAACACCGTGAAGCCCTGGCGCCCGCGCGGCGGGTGGGTGCGCCGAAGCTCGGTCACCACCTCGGGGAAGGAGAACCAGTCGGGGATCTCGATCCCCTCGGCCAGCCGGCGGCGCAGCTCGGTGCCCGAGAGGGCGAGCACTGTCGAACCCTCGGGCACCTCGTCGGCGGGCAGGTATTCGCCCCGCTCCTGCACGAAGACCATCTGCTTGAAGGGCACCATCTCGATGCCGATTTCGGCCGCGTGGGCCTGGAACAGGTCCTGGGCGTCGTAGGGGCCGTAGAAATCCTCGCCCTGGCTGTTTTTGCCGGGCCCCGCATGGTCGCGACCAACGATGAAATGGGTGCAGCCGTGGTTGCGGCGGATGATGCCGTGCCACACCGCCTCGCGCGGGCCGGCCATGCGCATCGCCAGGTTCAGGAGCGACAGGTGCGTCGTCGAGGAGGGGTACTTGTCGAGCACCGCCTCGTAGCAGCGCACGCGGGTGAAATGGTCCACGTCGCCCGGCTTGGTCATGCCGACGACGG
>JBCCMW010000003.1:0-40749 GCA_039026175.1 Pseudomonadota bacterium | reverse complement strand
GTTTTGCCTGAGCCAAGGAAACCACTGAGCACCGTTACGGGAATCTTTTTCATGACGATGATCCGCGTTTGACAGTCGATTGAGGGATGCTTGTGTTCACGCGCCGATGAGTCCGAGTTTACCGTGCAAAGGAGCGGATACCACTGAGGCAGGCGAAAAGAAATTCCTGCGCAAGCAGAAGTGCGCGTGCGTCGTTTTCGGATCGTACACGAAGACCAATGCGCTCATCGCCCAGTATCGCCCCGCTTGCTGTGCGTGATTTTGCGGGAGTAGGGCAGATGCTCTCAAGCCCATGTCTGGCTGGTTGTGTATAAGGTGATGGCCCGTCAGTTCACAAGGGATTTGAACGCACCAGACCAGCGAGCGTTTACGTTGGGTTCGCCATTCCAGGTTTCCAGCAGCAGTCTATCCGCACCGACGCGGCCCGGCTGCAGCGCCTCTCGCCCATAGCGCTGGAGGATCACGGCGATCCCACCGCGCGCGGTCCACAATGCCGATGTCGCGATCCTGGTGGGCTGGCTGCAGGGGCTGGCCGCGAAAGAGGACGCCCAACCGTGCTCAGCCGACGACCGTGCAGCCGGCCAGGGCGAGCGCGGCGCGCAGGCCGGCGTGCTCTTCGCGCGGGGTCGAGGATACGGGCGGCACCATGCGGTCGCTCTCGAACCGGCCCATCAGTGCAAGACACGTCTTGAGCCGCGCGTTCGCCCGCCCGCCGGGGGCATCGCGGTAGATCGCGCGGGACAGGGGATAGAGCCGCTCGTGCGCGGCGCGCGCACCCGCCAGATCGCCGCGCTCGATGGCGGCGAACACGGCCACCACGGCCTCGGGCGCGACGGCAGCCAGGCTGACGAGGCTGCCCTCGGACCCGATCGCATAGCTCGTGAGCAGGTGCTCGTCGCCCGAGCCGAACGTCGCGACGGCCGGCGCGCGGGCCTGCACCAGGCGGCGGTTCTGCTCGTAGGTGGCGACCTCCCAGCTGCCGTCCTTGATACCGACCACGCGGGGCAGCGACACCAGCGCGGACAGCGTCTCGGGCGGGTAGGCCATGCGCCCGGCGTTGATCGAGGCCTGGTACAGCATCACCGGCCGCGTCGTTGCCTCTAGGATCGCGCGGTGGTGCGCGACCACCATCCCCGTTTCCTGATAAAGCGCCCAGCCGTTCGGCGGGAACACCATCAGCGCATCGGCACCCGCGGTTTCGAGCGCGGCGGCGTGGGCGGCCGCTACGGCGCTGTTTTCGGCATTCACGCCCGCGACCAGGTAGCCCCGTGGTGCGGCTCGGCGCATCACCGAGGCCACCCGGTGCTGGTCGGCCAGCGGCATCGTCGTGTTCTCGCCCGCGTGGCCGTTCAGCAGAAAGCCGACGATCCCGGGCACCGCCGCCAGCCAGCGGGCCAGCGCCGTCAGCGCCGCCTCGTCGACACCGTGTTCGACCGTCAGCGGACAGGGCGTCGCGGCGTAGATGCCGCGCGGGGCCGCGCGCGTGTCCGTCATCGCGGCCACAGCCCCTCGGCCCGGATCGCATCGGTCTCGCGCGCAACGGCGCGGGCGGTGCGGCCGACGATCTGGTCCACGTCCTCCGCTGTCAGCGTGAGCGGCGGCGCATAGCCCAGCATGTCGCCATCCGGCAGGGGCCGCACGATCAGACCCTCGTCCCGGCAGGCGCGGGCCAGCCGCGGGCCGATGCCCAGCGCCGGGTCGAACAGCGTGCGCCGCGCGCGGTCGGCGACGAATTCGACGCAGGCCAGCAGCCCCTCGCCGCGGATGTCGCCCACCATCGGATGATCGCCCAGCGCATCCGTCAGCCCCTGGCGCAGCCGTGCCCCCATGCGCGCAGCGTTCTCGGTCAGTCCCTCGCGCGCGATAATGTCCAGGTTGGTCATCGCGACGGCGGCGCCCAGCGGGTGCGCGGCATAGGTGAAGCCGTGCGCAAACGGGCCGTACCGCGCCGAGCCTTCGGCCAGCACCGACCACACCCGCTCGTTCACCACCGAGCCCGCGAGCGGGAAGTAGCCACTGGTCAGCCCCTTGGAGATCGTCATCATGTCGGGCTTCAGCCCATAGAAGCCCGCGCCGAAATCGGTGCCCATCCGCCCAAAGCCGGTCACCACCTCGTCGGCCACCAGCAGCACGTCGTGCTGCGCAAGCACCGGCAGGATCGCCTCCCAATAGCCGGCGGGCGAGGGGATGACACCGCCCACGCCCACGACCGGCTCGGCGAAGAAGGCGGCCACAGTGTCCGCTCCCTCGCGTCGGATGGTGCCGTCCAGCTCGTCGGCCAGCATGGCCGAAAAGGCGCGCTCGTCCATCGCCTCGTCCGCGCGGTGGAAATAGTAGGGCGCCGAGACGTGCAGCACGCCCGGCAGCGGCAGATCGAAGCCTGCGTGGAACTTGGGCACGCCCAACAGGCTGGCCGACATGCAGGTCAGCCCGTGGTACGCGCGTTGCCGTGCGATCAGCTTCTTCTTGGCCGGCCGGCCCAGCACGTTGTTGTAGTAGCGGATGATCTTGACCTGGGTTTCGTGCGCGTCCGAGCCCTGCAAGCCCCAGAAGATCCGGCTCATGCCTGGCGGGCACATCCGCAGCACCCGGTCGGTCAGCTGGATCACGGGCTCCGAGGAGTGGCCCGCGTGGCTGTGGTAGTAGGCCATCTCCAGGGTCTGGCGGTGCAGCGTCTCGGCTATTTCGCGGCGCCCGTAGCCGATGTTCACGCACCAGAGCGAGGCGAAGGCGTCGATCCACTCGCGCCCCTTGCCGTCGCGGATGCGGATACCCTCGGCGCCCGTCACGATGGTGCTTTCGGCGCGCCCGTCGGCAAAGGCAGCGAGGTCGGTATTGGGGTGGAACACCGTGCGCCGGTCGATCTGCTCGAGCGTTTGGTTGTGGGTCTGATCCACGCGCGGTTCTCCGTTTCAGGGCGTCATTCGGCCGCTGCCGCCGTCCCGGGGCCGCGGTCCAGCAGGCGGTCGATCGGGAACAGCGGCAGCGCCGGCTCGCGGCCCAGCATCCGCTCGGCCAGCAGCCGCGCAATGTAGAGCCCGCTGGTGTAGCCCGAGTGCACGCTGCCGCAGACGAAGGCGTTGTCCACGCCCGGCACCGGGCCGACGGCTGGCATGGCGTCGGCCGTTTCCGCCTCCAGCCCGGCCCAGGCCCGCACCAGGCGTCCGCTGCGCATTGCCGGGATCGCGTGGCAGGCCAGGCGGACATTGCCGACCAGCGCCTCGGGGCGCAGCGCCTCGCCGCCCCGCTCGCGATCGCCGATCCCCTGCCAGCCGCCGCCGATGACGACGGAGCCGTTGGCGAACTGCTTGAGCGACAGCAGCCCGCTGGCGATGCCGATCACCGTGCGCATCACGGGCGGCATCCGCTCGGTGACGGCGACTTGGTTGACCAGCACCTTGATCGGCAGGTGGACGCCCAGCCACCCCAGCATCGGCTCCAGCCAGACACCGCCGCAGAGCGCGAGCCGCGTGCCCACGATCCGCCGCCCGTCGGCCAGCCGCACGGCGTGCCCGCCCGAGGCGGGTTCGATATCGCTCGCGGCCAGACCTTCGTACAGCGTGACGCCAGCCTCCAGCAGCGCCCGGCGATAGGCGCGGCCGGTCTGGTAGGCGCTGGCATAGCCGTCCACCGGGCAGTGCGCGGCCAGGATTGGGTGGGTCGACAGGCCGGGCTCGATCGTGCGCGCCTGCGCGGGCGAGATCAGCTCGATGGGCGCGCCCGCCTCGCACCGCCTGCCCGCGCGATAGGTCAGGATCTCGGCCTCCCGCTGGGTAAAGGCCAGCGAGAGCCCGTCGCAAACCACCGTGCCGACGTCGTGGCCCAGCCACGCGCGCGCGTTGGCCCACATCGCGTGACCGGCCAGGGCGTAGGGGATCAGCGCCACCCGCGTCATCTGCATGGTCAGCGTGCCGGCGTTGGTACCCGACGCCTCGCGGCAGAGCGGACCGCGCTCGACCAGTGCTACCGACATGCCGCCGCGCGCCAGAAACAGCGCCAGCGTGCAGCCGTGGATACCCCCGCCCACGATGACGGCGTCCACGCGCCCGGCCGGCGCCGCAGGATCGTGGCCGGCGCTCACAGCGGCGCAGGGTCCGGCACGGGAATGTCGTCGTAGGTGAAGGCGCCGATCATCGCGTCCAGCGGTACCGGGCGCAGCGGCGAGCGCCCGGTCCACTGGCCGACGCGGCGGCGCGCGGCGTCGATGTCGGCCATGCCGTCCGCCAGCCGCAGCGCCAACAGTTCGGCCGCCACGTCGCCGCAGATCCGGCCCTGGCAGGGGCCCATGCCGCAGCGGGTGAAATGCTTGAGCTGGTTGATGTCGTGCGCCCCGTCGTCGACGGCGGCGTCGATCTCGGCGCGGGTGACGCCCTCGCAGCGGCAAACCACCGTCTGGGGCGAAATGGCCGCGCTCATGGCCGGGCGCTGCCGGGTCAGCCGGCTCATCGCCCGCCAGACCGGTCCTTCGCGTGCAGGCGCGGGCGGGGGCGCCCCTGCGGCGGCCAGATCCCGGGCCATGGCCAGGCCCGTGCCGGCACCGGCCAGGGTCGCAAACGCAGCCCCGCGCACGCCCGCCGCATCGCCGGCGACATAGAGCCCGGGCACGGTGGTGCGCCCTTGGTGGTCGGTGCGCGGGTACCAGCCGCCCAGATCGCGGTCGAACACGTGCCGCGCGCGCATCAGCCGCGTGATCTCGGTGGCGGGCGCCAGCCCGTGGCCGACGGCGAGCGCGTCGCAGGCGACCCGGCGCGTCGGCGCCCCGGCGACGGGCGCCCCGGCACGGTCTACGGGGCCCAGCACGACGGCCTCTAGCCGGTCGCCGCCCTCGGCCGCCACAACGCCGGTGCGGAACGCGGGTCGGACGCCACGGCGCAGGCACGCCATCCACCAGCCCGCGCCCCGCGCCGCTCCCCGCGCCGCGCGCCGCGGCTCGCGCGCCAGGGCGGGGAGGGCGGCCAGCCAATCCCCCGGCCCCGCGATGTCGGCCACCGCCGCGACCTCGGCGCCCGTCTCCAGCACGCCGGCAGCGACCGAGGCCAGCAGCGGCCCGGCGCCCGCCACGGCCACCCGCCGTCCGGGCGCCATGCCCTGGTTCTTTAACAACTGGGTCGTCGCCGCCAGGCCCACGACGCCGGGCGTGGTCCAGCCCGGAAAGGGGATCACGCGCTCGGTGGTGCCGATGGCGACCAGCAGGCTGCGCGCGACCACTGCCACGGGACCCTCCGGTGTTAGCACGTCGATGCGAAAGCGCGGCCGTGCATCCTCCGGTGCCGCCCCGCCCGGGGCGCCGCCCGCTGCGCCGCCCGGCGCCCCCTCGATCCGCCCGACCGACCAGACGACCGTATCGGCCAGCAGTGCGGCGCGACTGGCGGCCAGGCGGTCGCCCAGGGGGTCGCGCAGGCTGTCGCCGGCCGCGGCTTCGGCGCTGGGGCGGCCCCCGTCCAGCGCCGGTGGCGGGGCGCACCAGATTCGGCCGCCGGGGCGCGGCGCCTCGTCGATCACCAGCACATCGCAGCCGGCCTCGGCCAGCACGACGGCGGCCGACGCGCCGGCAGGCCCGGCGCCGATCACCGCCGCCTCGACCGCACGCGGCGCTGCGGGCAGGGCACCGTCAGCGCTCATATCAGGCGATCGACGGTCATGCCGTCGCGCGCCTCGGCCATGCAGGCCGGCCGCCGCACCCCGTCGATCAGCATCACGCACTCCCGACAGACGCCCATCAGACACAAGGCCCCGCGGGGCGCCCCGCTGCGGGCCGCACGCCGCAGCGCCAGCCTGCCCCCGGCCATCAGCGCGGCGGCGACGCTAGTGCCCGCCCGCGCGGGCACCGCGACGCCCTCTATCATCAGCGTGATCGCCGCCGGTGCATCGCGGCGGGCGCGGTGGGCGGTCATGCCGACTGTTTCCTTCGCAGGAGCAAAAAACCGTTCACATTGTCTATGATGTGTATACGATTTGAGCGGCGCAGCGCAATGCGTCGGCGGGCCGCCGGTCTTCGCCACCACGTCTGAAGAGCAAGCTGAAAGAGGAGAAAAATCTCGATGTTCAAGCAACTTGCCGTCGTTGTGGCCGCGCTGGTCGCAGCCTTCGCCATGCCGCAGAAGGTCGATGCCCGCCCCTTGGCCGAGATCATCGAGTCCGGCGTGCTGCGCGTCGGGGTCAACCCCACCCTGCCCCCGCTCGGGCTGTACAACGAGCAGAACGAGATCGACGGTTTCGATGTCGAATTCTCCGAACAGATCGCCGACATGCTGGGCGTCGAGCTCGAGGTCGTGCAGGTCGGCTCGCCCGACCGCATCCCCTTCGTCTCGACCGGCAAGATCGACTTCGTGATGGGCGCGATGACCCGCACGCCGGCGCGCGCGCTGATCATCGACTACACGCTGCCGGTGCATACCGAGATCTTCGGCGTGCTGACGCTGGAGGACAAGCCCTACAACACCTGGCAGGAGCTGAATTCGCCGGACGTCACGATGGTGCAGGTGCGCGGCACCACGCCCTTGAAGTTCATCGAGGAGAACATGCCCGAGGCCGAGGTGCTGTTGCTCGATAACTACCCGGACGTGATCCGCGCGCTAGCCCAAGGCCGCGGCGACGCGATGCTGGACGTCGTCGACTTCGTCGGCGAGCACATGAACAATCACGATGTCGCGTGGAAGGTGATGGAGACCCCGGTCGATGTCTACTACTGCGGTCTGGGCATCCAGAAGGGTAACACGACGCTGCGCGACTGGCTGAACGTGGCGATCTTCGAGCTGCACCGCGACGGCGTGGTCGACGAGATCTGGAAGAAGTGGTTCGGGATCGACATGCTCTACCCGGTGGGCATGACCCCCTACTTCTGAGCGGAGGCGACGGACCCGAAACGCCGGCGCGCCCGCCGCGCCGGCACCCGCCGCCAGCGTGAGCGCCCATGGGCTACACGATCAACTACGACCAGGTCCTGCCCTACATGCCCTACCTGCTGGGCGGGGCGTGGCTCAGTCTCCAGATCGCCTTTCTCGCCTTTGTGGGCGGCGCGTTCCTCGGCCTGCTGGGCGCCTTTGCCAAGACCTTCGGCGGGCCGGTCCTGCGCGGCGTCGTGCAGGCCTATGTGGTCTTCTTCACCAACACGCCGCAACTGGTGCAGATCTACTTTCTGTTCTTCGCGCTGCCGGATGCGGGGATCCTGCTCTCGGGCTATCAGGCCGTGCTGTTGGGCATGACGCTGAACGCCGGTGCCTATCTCACCGAGATCCAGCGCGCAGGCTTTGCCTCGGTCCGCCAGAGCGAGATGGAGGCGGCCGAGACGCTGGGTTTCTCGCGTCTGCAGCAGGTGCGCTACGTAGTGGTCCCGCACATTGCGCGGGTGCTCTTCCCGCCGCTCTCGAACCACTACATCTTGATGACGCTCGGCACCTCGATGGCCGCGATCTTCGGGGTCGAGGAGCTGACCGGCCGCGCGCTGAACGTCAATTCCGAGACCTTCCGCTCGATCGAGGTCTTCACCATGACCGCGGGCGTCTACGTGCTGGTGACCATGGTCGCCAACCTGGTGCTGGCGCTGGCCGGTCGCTACCTGTTCCGCGCGCGCATGAGGCTGCTCTGATGCTGGAGCGGGTCGTCGACGAGGCGCCGCGTTTCTTTACCTATTGGAACGTCGTCTTCCTGCTGGAGGCCACGCTTGCGACCCTCGTTCTGACGGCGGTGGGTTGCATCGGCGGTTTCGCGCTGGGCTTTCTGATGGCGTCGCTGCGCCGGACCGACGGGTGGGCGCTGTGGCCGCTGCGGGCCGTCGCCTTCACCGTCACCGAGGTGTTCCGCCGGGTGCCGTTCCTGGTGACGCTGTTCCTGTTCTTCTACCTGTTCGAGGTGCTGAAGCTCGGCCTCGATACCTTCTACGTCGCGATCGCGGCGGTGGTGATCATCGCCGGCGCCTTCATCGCCGAGATCGTGCGCGCCGGGTTCGAGAGCGTGCACCCCAACCAGTGGGACGCGGCCTCGGCGATGAATTTCACGCTGCCCATGACGCTGTGGTACGTGATCCTGCCGCAAGCGTGGAAGGTGATCCTGCCGCCCGCCTTTAGCTTCTTCATCCTGTTCATCAAGGACACCGCGCTTGCCAGCCAAATCGGGGTGGTCGAGCTGACTTTCGCCGGCAAGGTGATGAACAACAAAGGCTTCTCGGCGGCGCTGACGTTCGGGACGGTGCTGGTGCTGTACTTTGTGCTGTCCTATCCGCTGACCCGTCTCGGCCAGTACGTGGAGGCGCGCCTTGCAACACGTCGACATCGTTGAGATCAGCGCGTCGTACGGCAAGGCGCGCGTGCTGGACAACGTGAGCTTCGGGATCGACAGGGGCCAGATCGTCAGCCTGATCGGGCCGTCAGGCTCGGGCAAAAGCACGCTGCTGCGGGTGCTGATGGGCCTGTTGAAACCCGAAACGGGGCATGTCGCGTTCGGCGGCGAGCGCATCGACTTCGGCGACAAGAAGAAGCTTCGCGCGATCCGCGCGCGCTTTGCCGTGGTGTTTCAGCAGTACAACCTGTTCCAGAACATGACCGCGCTCGACAACGTGACCGTCGCCCCGGTCAAGGTGGGCGGCCGACCGCGTAGCGAGGTCGAGGCCGAGGGGCGCGCGCTGCTGGCCAAGGTCGGGCTGGGCGCCAAGCTCGATGCCTACCCGGACGAGCTCTCGGGCGGGCAGCAGCAGCGCGTCGCCATCGCCCGCGCGCTGGCGCTAAAGCCCGAGGTGCTGCTGTTGGACGAGATCACCGCCTCGCTGGACCCCGAACTGGTCTCCGAAGTGCTGGACAGCATCCGCGCGCTGGCAGCCGAGGGCATGACGATGCTGATCGTCAGCCACGAAATGGGCTTTGTGCGCGAGATCTCGTCCAAGCTCGTGTTCATGGCCGACGGTCGGGTGGTCGAGACCGGGCCGCCCGCGCAGGTGTTCGACGCCCCGCGCGCGCAGCGCACGCGCGACTTCGTGTCCAAGATCCTGAGGCATTGAGCGTGGCGCCCGATGGCATCCGCCGCCGCCCCGGCGCCGAGCTGCTGGTGGGCGCGGTCGACACCCACATCCACGCTTGTCCGCATCTCAACGGCCGCAGCCTGGACGTGTTCGACGCGGTCCGCGAGGCGGCCGAGGCCGGCATGGCCGCCATCGGGCTGATGGACAATTTCGCCAATTCGTCCGGCATGGCGGCGCTGGCAAACCGGCAGCTCGGCCACCTGGGCGTCGAGGTGTTCGGCGGGCTGATCATGGAGCCGCCGGCGGGCGGGCTTTCGGCCGAGGCGGTGGAGATCGCGCTCGGCTATGGCTACGGGCCCGGCCAGGGTGCGCGCTTTGTCTCGCTGCCGACGCACCACACCCGCAACATCGCGCGGATCGAGGGACGCTCGCCCGCCTTCGTGGACGCCTGTTTCCAGATCCCCGCGACCGGGCCTCTGCCCGACCCGCTGCCACGGATCCTGGCGCTGGTGGCCGGGGCGGATGCGGTGTTCAACACCGGCCATGTCGCCGGGCCCGAAGCGGTGCGCGCGGTCGAGGCGGCGCGGGCCGCGGGGGTCGAGCGCATCCTGGTGCCGTGTTCGCACTACGACCGGGACACGGTGCGCGAGATCGTGACACTGGGCGCCGTCGCCGAGTTCTCGTTCTTCTTCCTCAGCCACGCCACGCAGGTGGGGCTGACCCATGTCGACGCCGCGCGCCACCGGGTGCCGCCGGTTTCGGCCCCGCAGATGGCGGCGCTGGTGGCCGCCGCGGGCGCCGGCAACGCGATCCTGAACAGCGACTGCGGCGTGTTCGTGCTGCCGCCGCCGGTCGAGGGGTTGCGCGAGTTCCTGCTGGTGATGCGCGAGGCCGGCATCGCCGAGGCGGATCTGCGCCGCATGACCGTCGACGTGCCCACGCGCCTGTTCCGTCTGGGCGGCGTGTGAGCGTCGTCCGCACCGTCACGGGCGACATCGCGCCGGCCGCGCTGGGCCCGACGCTGATGCACGAGCACGTGCTCTGCGATGTTACGCCGCTCGACATCTACCACCTGCCGGACCGCGAGATCGGGGTCGAGGATACGGACGCGATCCGCCGCTCCTGGGGCGTCGCGCATCCGGGCAATCACCGGCTGAACGACCCGGATCTGGCGGTGTGCGAGTTGCAGCGCCTGGTCGTCGCGGGGGGCGGCGGGCTTGTCGAGCTGACCTCGGGCGGCCTGCGCCCCGACCCCGCGGGGCTGGCCGCGATCGCGGCGCGTACGGGCCTGTCCATCGTGATGGGCTGCGGCTACTACGTCGAGGCCTATGCCGGCGAGGCGCTCGGTCGTGCGTCGGTCGAGGCGCTGGCGGCCGAGATGGTCGGCGCCGTTCGGACTGGCGCCTGGGGTACGGCGGTGCGGGCCGGGATCATCGGCGAGATCGGCGTCTCGGACCCCTGTACACCGGCCGAGCGGCGGGACCTGATCGCCGCAGCATGGGCCGCGGCGGAAACCGGAGCCACGGTCAGCGTCCATCCCGGCCGCGACCCGCAGTCGCCGTTCGACTGTGTCGCGACGCTTGCCGCCGCGGGGGCCGATCCTGCGCGCGTGGTGATCGGCCATGTCGACCGCACGCTGTTTGCCACCGACGACGTGCTGCGCCTGGCGGACACCGGGTGTGTGGTGTCGTTCGACTTTTTCGGGATCGAAACCGCGCACTATCCGTTCGCGCCCGGCGTGGACCTGCCCAACGACGGCACGCGCCTCGCCTACGTGCGCGCGCTGCTGGATCGGGGGCATGCCGGACGCGTGGTGCTGTCGCACGACATCTGCACGCGCACCCGGCTCTGCCGCTGGGGCGGCCACGGCTACGCGCATCTGCTGGTGAACGGGGTGCCGATGATGCGGGCGCGCGGCTTTTCCGCGGCCGAGATCGAGGGGCTGCTCACGCTGACACCCCGGCGCCTGCTGACGCTGCCGTCCGGCTAGGTGGCTCAGCCCAGGTGCGAGGTTGCGTGGCGCGCCAGGCTGCGAATGTGCGTGGCCATGGCGCGGCGGGTCTTGCGGGCATCGCCCTCGATCAGCGCCTCCAGCAAGGCGCGGTGCTCCACACGGTCGGGCTCGACCCGCGCCGACAGGCCGGCGATCTCGAACAGCCGGGTCGAGACGCGGAGGTCGCGGACCATCCGGGCCATCACCTGATTGCCGCAATGGTCCAGAAACAGGTTGTGCAGATTGTCGTCCGACATCCAGTGCGCGTCGGTGTGCTGGTTTGGCAGCGTCTCCAGCGCCGCGATCTCGGCCCGGACCGCGTCGATGCTGGTTGCGCTGACGCGGCCCACGGCGTTGGCGGCGGCCTCGGGCTCCAACAGCTCGCGCACCTTGAGGCACTGCAGATACTCGGTCAGATCGACATGGCGGACCATGAACGAGCGATTGGCCACCTTGACCACCAGCCCTTCGCCTTCCAGACGCTGCAGCGCCTCGCGCAGGGGCGTGCGCGAGACGTTGAGCTGGTCGGCGAGGCGCGCCTCGACGATCACATCGCCGCCCTTTAGCTGACGGCGGTGGATCAGGGCCGAGACGGCGGCGTGGGCCTGCGCCGAAAGGCTCCGCCCCGGCGGCTCGACCCCAGCCGTGCGCGGCGTTGCCATTGCGTTGACCACATTCTCCATCGTCCCGCCCCCACGGTGCAACCGCATACGGGCTGTATACACCGTGCCGTGTGGCGGGACGCAACGACGCTTGTCACAGACGGCGCCGCAGCGATCCTGGTGCGGGTGGCGGGCTAGCGTTCGTCGGCCGGGGCAACCTCGGCGCCGGTGGGATCGTCGGCCGCTCCCTCGGCGTCCTGCATCGCCATCGCGGCAACCGTGGCGGCGGCCGGGGGCGCGGCGAGCATGGCCGCCTCCTTGGCCTCGGCCAGCCTGACGCGTACGTCGCGGTTGGCGAATTCGATGCCCTCGCGCTCGAACATCTCGTGCAGCTTGGCATACACCACGCGGCGGGTGACGAACTGGTCGCCTGGGCGGGTCTTGAATTTGACCCGCATCGTCATCCCCCAGTTGTCGATCGACAGCACGCCCTGCGATTTCAGCGGGTCCAGGAACTTTTTGCCCACCAGCGGGTCGTCCAGCAGCGCGACCCCCAGCTTTTTCACCAGCTTGCGCACCCGCTCGGGGTCGGTGTCCAGCGTCAGCTTGACCGGCAGCTTCATGATCACCCAGTCGCGGGAATAGTTCGTCAGATCGTTGATGTTGCCGAAGGGAATGGTGTTCAGCGGCCCGTTGTGGTGGCGCAATTGCATCGAGCGGATGGAAATGCGCTCGACCGTGCCCTTCAGCCCCCCGGTCTCGATGTACTCGCCCATCCGAAACGCATCGTCGACCAGGAAGAACAGGCCCGAGATGATGTCGCGCACCAGCGACTGCGCGCCAAAGCCGATGGCCAGGCCCACAACGCCGGCGCTGGCGAACACGGGGGTGATGTTCACGCCCGCCTCGTAGAGCAGCATCAACAGTGCGATGGCCCAGATCACCACCCACGCCGTGCGGCGCAGCAGCGGCAGCAGCGTGGCGATCCGCGACAGGCCGACGCCGCCCTCGCCCTCGCTCTCGGCGGCGCCATGGTCGGCGTCGGCGCCCATCTCCAGCGCCAGCCGCTGGTCTATCGCGACGGCGGTGAAGCTCCAGAGCCCCTGCGCCACGATCAGCACCAGCGAGGCCGTCAGCAGAAACGTCCCGACCGCTCCCTCGCCCAGGGTGACAAGGCCCATGCGGCCCAGGAACCAGAGCAGCGCGACGACCGTGCCCGCCGCCTTGGCGATCGAGACCACGGGGGCTGTCGCGGCATGCGGCCCGGCCAGTGCCGCCGAACCGCCCAGTCGGCCGAACAGCGCCGTCAGCACGAAGACGACCACGTGGTAGGTCACCAGGCCCGCCAACCCGGCCAGCACGGGCGCCAGGATAATGCCGAGCGCATCGTCGCGCTCCAGCAGCACGCTGCCGGCGGCGACGCACAGCCCGACGACCAGAACCGGCGGCACGATCCGCCAGGCATTGCGCTCGAGCCAGGGTACGGGCCCGCGCGCCATGCCAGCGGCAAGCAGCCCCAGCGCGGCGCGATGGCGATAGCTGATCCAGGTGCCGAGTCCGAGCGTCAGCATCAGCGCCAGCAGCCGGATCAGCGCGATGAGGCCGGCCTCGGGATAGGCGAAGGCGGTCGTCGCACCGACGGCGATGTACCCCATGACCGCAAGCAAGGCGATCTGGATGTTGGCGGCCAGGATCGGCGCCTCGGCGACCGCGGCGGCCTTGGGATTGTCGCGTTGCAGCCGTTCGAGCAGGGCGCCCGAGCAGAGCACGATGAACGCCGCCGAGGCGAAGGCTTCGACGATGATCCCCACCAGTTCCAGCGTCTTCGAGCCTGTGCCGTAGACTACGAAGGGCCCGATCATGGCGATCACGGCACAGATAGCGATGCCGATTAGCCCGCGCAGCACACGCACGGGCATCGGCGTGTCGGCGATGTCGGTGGCGAAGGGGTGAAAGTGCAGCCCATAGCGCCGCACCAACAACGAACCCGCCAGCAGGCCCAGCACGACCAGAGCGCCGTTGGTCACGGGCTTCAGCGGCTCGGTCGAGGGGCGCGGCCAGTCGGGTTCCCGGGTTTCGGCCAACAGTTGGCCGGCGCGCTTGGCGACGGTGCCGAACGTCCCCACCAGGCCCGAGATCGAGAGCTCCCTCGCGTCCTCGGCGACAGGGTCGGGCGACGCGTCGCCGGGTTCGATGACCACAACGCGCAACCCCTCGGCCTGGGCGGCCTCGATCAGCGCCTCGACCGCCTGGCCCCCGGTGTCGGCCGTCGAGGCACTGCCCTGGGCCGGCGGGACGGTAGTCGCAACCTGACCCGTAGCGAGCCGGGGTGAGAGCGCCAGGGCCACGAGGAGGGCCAGCACGGCCGCGCCGCGCGCCACAGAGCCGAGGCACCGACCCGCCCGGCCAGCCGGACGTTGGGCGACGGAGGCAGTGACGGGGCTGGACATGGCGGTGGCGCTCCCTGGCTCTGGGCGCGGTCGCGCGGCGCGCTGCAACGCCCGGCTTTACCGTGCGCGATCCGCCCGCCAAGCAGCACCTCCCGATGCCGCATCCGGTGCCGTTTGCCGCGCCGTCGAGGCACACGATACACAGTCGGCCGGCCCGATGCTGGGTGTGTCCTGCCGATGCGTGCGGCCGGCGTGCCGAGGAGCGGCACCACGAAGGCATCTATCCCTGGCGCCCGCGTCAGTGTCGGCGCGGTGGGCACCGCGAGGCCCTTGCTCTCCGGGCCCGCTGGGCCGCGCGCGTCACTGCGCCTTCTGGGGAGATTCAGGCGCGGCAGGGTCATGCATCGCGCCGGCCGCGCGGCCCCGCATCGCGCCCGAAGCGCGGCTCCGCATCGCGCCGGCGGCGCGCGCAATGACGATCTCTTCGTCGGTGGGAATGACCAGCACGCGCACGCGGCTCAGCGGTGCCGAGATCACGGTCGCGTTGTCGGCGTTGGCGGCGTGGTCGAGTTCGATGCCGACCCAGCCCATCCCCTCGCACACCCGTTCGCGGATCAGGCGCGAGTTTTCCCCGATGCCGCCGGTAAAGACCAGGGCATCGAGCCCGCCCAGAACCGCCGTCAACGCCCCCAGCTCGCGCCGCACGCGGAACACGAAGTACTCGATAGCCTGGCGGGCCTCGGGCGCATCCGCGCTCTCCAGCGTGCGCATGTCGTTCGATATGCCCGAAAGCCCCAGCAGACCCGACTGGCGGTACAGCAGGTCCGACACTTCCGCCGCGCTCATCCCCCGGTCCAGCAGGTACAGCACCACGCCCGGATCGAGCTGGCCGCTGCGGGTGCCCATCGGCAGCCCGTCGACCGCCGAGAACCCCATCGTCGATCCGATCGAGCGCCCGCCCAGCATGCCGCACATCGAGGCCCCGTTGCCGAGGTGAGCGACGACGACGCGCCCCGCGTGCAGCGACGGTGCCATCGCCGACAGCGCGCCCGAGATGTAGTCGTAGCTGAGCCCGTGGAAGCCGTAGCGGCGCACGCCCTCGTCGTAGAACCGGCGCGGCAGCGCAAAGGTGTCGTTCACCCACGGATGGTTGCGGTGAAACGCGGTGTCGAAGCACGCGATCTGCAGCGCCGCCGGAAAGGCCGCCCGCGCCGCCGCGACGCCGGCCAGATTGTGCGGCTGGTGCAGCGGCGCAAAGGGCGCAAAGCGGTGCAGCTCGGCCACCGTGGCATCGTCCAGCGCGACCGGCTCGGCGAACAGGGTGCCGCCATGCACCACGCGGTGCCCGACGACCGGGATCTCGGCCTCGGGAAAGCGCTCGGCGATCAGGTCGATGATCGCCGCACAGGCGCCGGCGTGGTCGGGCACGGCGCCGGGCTGCAGATCGACGGCGTGCTTGTCGCCGCCCGCTTGCTGGGCCTTCAGCCGCGGTGCGTCGCCGATCCGTTCGACCTGGCCCGCGAGCTGCAACACCGGATCGCCCGCCTGCGCCAGCGCATAGAGCCCGAATTTGATCGAGGAAGACCCTGCATTCAGAACCAGCGCCGCCTCGGTCATCGTGCGACCATCCCGCCGCGCCCGCGGTCGACCGAACCAAAGGCAGGTATCGACGGGGCAGCGGGCGGGGCAGCTGGCGGGGCAGCGGGCACGGCAGAGGACAGAGCATGCCGCGCCGCCCCGCCGTCGGCGCGCGACGTCGGATGGATCGTCTGTGCCGCGGCCCGCGGCAGCGCGGCGGTGCTTTCGGCCCGCATCGGCGGCGCCCCGGCAATACGCTGGGCCCAGGTGACCGCGGTCTGCGCCTGGCGCGCAAGCATGCCGCCGCCCGTTTTGGGCCCGGACATCGGCTGCCGGGTGTTGCCGCGCATCGTCGCCTCCCTCATCCGACGATGCTGTAGCCGCCGTCGATGGGGTGTACGCCGCCCGTGACGTTGAACGCCTCGCGGCTGGCGAGGAAGGCGCAGTAGGCGCCGACATCCTCGATGGTCGCCAGGTGGTGGGTCGGCGCACGCTCGGCCGCGGCGTCCAGCAGCTCGTCGAACTCGGCGATGCCCGAGGCCGCGCGGGTGCGCAGCGGCCCGGGCGAGAGCGCGTGCACCGAGATCCCCTTGGGCCCAAGCTCGGCGGCGGCATAGCGGACCGCGGATTCGAGCGCAGCCTTGACCGGACCCATCAGATTGTAGTGCTCGACCACCCGGCTCGATCCCATGAACGACACTGTCATGCACGTCCCGCCCTCGCCCATCATCGGCTCGGCGTGGCGGATCATGCGCAGAAACGAATGGACCGAGACGTCCATCGCCAGTTGGAAACCCTCGGCCGAACTGTCGACCACGCGGCCGTGCAGATCGTCCCGGAGCGCGAAAGCGATCGAGTGCAGCAGGGTGTCCAGCCGGCCCCAAGTGCTGTCGATGGCCGCGAACAGCGCCTGCATCTGCTCGGCATCGCGCACGTCCAGCGGCATGATCAGCGAGGCGCCCAGTTCCTCGGCCAACGGGCGGACATGGGGCTCCGCCTTGGCGTTCAGATAGGTGATCGCGAGATCCGCGCCCTGGGCCCGCAGTGCCTTGGCGCAGCCCCAAGCGATCGAGTTGCTGTTGGCGACACCGACGACGAGGGCCTTCTGGCCTTCAAGACTGAACATCACGCTCGGCCCTTCTTGTTGAGGCTTTTGGCCGACGCCGACCAAATATTCACGATGTCCTGGACGCTAGCTTGCAGCCGATCCCGCCACAATGAATAAAATTCGAGAGCATTGTGTAATATTTAGGCAATACAATGAAAATAATTTGAGCTTTAAGCTATCAAGCTGTCAGGGATTTTCGAAGCTTTATCATGACATAATACTTTGGTTTGATGACTGCCCTGGTTCAACGTCGGTGGCCACGGTCGGCGCTGCGGCGTTCACTCGACCGGACCGGCGGAACGCGGGTACGATCTGTGTTGGTTGGAAAAATCGATGTGGCCGCGGTGGGTTTGGCTGGGGCGGGCGCACTGCCGTCCGGCGGTGCCGTGTTTGCGCTGGCGGCGCCCGGGATGCGGACGCCACCGCGGGGCGTTGCCGTTTATCCGGGCACGACGTCGTCTTCCTTGCGGGTGCGCGTGGCTTTCTGTCGCGGACTGCCAGCGGCCGGGGCAAAGATCGCTTCGATCTCGGCAAGGCGCCGTGCGACCTCGCCGGTCGGTGCGTCCCCGGTCGAGGACACCAGACGGATCGCCTCCAGCGCCTTTGCCGTCTCGGCCGGCTTGTTCGCCAACATGCCCGGCAGGGCTGCGACTGCCGCCCCCGGATCGATCAGCAGCATCGCGAACTGATCGCGCACGGTGCGCTTGAACGCGTCCAGCGACGCACCGTCGGCCTGGCGCAGGCGGCTTATCACCTCGAAACGGCGCTCGTCGGCGACGCCCTCGGCCATCCGGATGTACAGCATCGCCCGGATGCAGGCCTCGCGGACGCCGCCCTCGCCCATGCGGGCGGTGAACTCGGCAGTCTTGCGGCGGACCAGCTCGCGGTGGTCGGGGTTCAGCCCCGGACGGGCCCGCGGCGGCGGGCCATCGGCCCCCAAACCCACGGCCGCCTGCAGTATCGGGTTGGCGAAGGTCGCCAGGAACCACGCCTCGATCGCTGCGTCGCGCAGATCGCGATAGCCGTCCAGCGAGGCGACGATGGCGTCGGACACCCGGTCCTGCAGCGCAAAGTACGGATTGTCGGCGTCGACCGCCTGGCGGGCGGTACGCACGCGCTCGGCCACGGTCTTGACCGAGCGCATCAGCGGGTTCTTGTCCGAGAACATGGTGTAGATCAGTCGGGCCGGGTGCAGCTCGGCCATCGCAGCGGCCTGCGGCGGGGTCACCTTGCTGCGCACGACCGGCCCCAACGTCGTGCGATAGAGCGCCTTGTTGATCTCGGACAGCCGGGCCGCCGTCGCGAAGCGCCGCTCGTCGGCCTCGCTGTTGGCGCCCAGCGCCCGGATATCCTCCAGCGTGCGCGTCTCGAACCGCGCGACATAGTCGGTCGAGGCCGGATCCGCGTCGTCGTCCGCAGCCGCCTTTTCGGTCAGCACCGCCTCGTAGAGGCCCGGCGGCAGGCAGTCGATGAAGTCGATGTTCGAGGCGAACTCGCGGTGTTCTTTCTTGGCCACGCCGCCCGACACGAAGATGCCCAAATGCCCGACCGACGGATGCACCGCATAGACGATGGTCTGGCCGCAGGCGCGGATGTCGTCGACGTCGCGGTACAGATCCAGGATCCAGCCCAGTGCCTGTTGCGGCGGCGTGATGTTATCGCCCTGCGAGCAAAAGCAGACGATCGATGAGCGGATGTTGCGAAAGTCCAGTCGCACGCCGTCGCTGGTCTCGATCTCGGCCGTCGAAAGCTTGTTGCCGACGAACAGGTTGTCGGCGATCCACTGCATTTCCTCGGCGTTGAGAAACACGTAGCCGCCCCAGTACTTTTCGAACCCCAGATAGCGCGGCTTTTCGGTGTCGACGTGGCGATAGACAGTGTACTGCTTGGCCCACAGCGTGTTGGCGGGGTTCATGCTCTCGAAGTTGGTCACCAGCCAGGCGCCGTCGAACCTGCCAGCCCCCAGATCGCCGGTCAGCGCGGTCAACCAGGTGCCGCCCAGGGCGCCGCCGGTATAGCGCATCGGGTTCTGCCCGTGCACGCCGGCCCAGTAGCTGAGAGGCGCGCCGGCCACGATGATCGGGCCGCAGAGATCGGGGCGATAGGCCGCCAGCATCATCAGCGCCCAGCCGCCCTGGCAGTTGCCGATCACCGTGGGCTTGCCCTCGGCCTCGGGGTGCAGCGCGATCACCTTCTCGATAAAGGCGACCTCGGCCATCAGCACGTCTTCGATGGTCTGACCCGGTGCGGGCACGGGGGTGAAGCCGATCAGATAACAGGTGTGGCCCGCCCGCATGGCGACGCCGATCTCGCTGTCCGCCTTAAAGCCGCCGATGCCGGGGCCATGGCCGGCGCGCGGGTCGATCACCACGAAAGGTCGTTTGACGGGGTCGATCTCGACACCCGCCGGCGGCGTGATCCGCACCAGGCCATAGTTGACAGGCCGCGGCAGATCCATGCCCGACATCACCAGGGTATAGTCATAGTCCAGCACGTGGGGCACCGTCTGCGCGGTGTGCTCGACAAACTGGTTGCCTCGCTCGCGCATCACGTCCCAGAACAGGACCGTGCGCTGTGCTGCGTCTATCCAGTACTCGACGAGTGAAGAGCCAAGCATCGATCGCTCCCTGTGGAGGTTGAAGCCCGCTTGCCCGACGCGCGACTCGCGATGGGACGCGCATCATCGGAGCTGCAGCAAAGCCTAGCATAGACGCCGCGGTGTATTCACTCGCCGTCTGAGGACAGTTTTTACCGACAGCGGACCAAATTGTGTGAATGATTGAAGTCCAAAATTTTTAGAGAATGTGGATGTATTTGAGTCGCGAGATTTGATTGTTTATTCTGTCAGCAGTCGTCGTATGAATGGGCCGGCCTCGCGGTGTTTTTGATCCTGCTCGTCAGGGCTAAAACTCGCGGGTAAGCGTTTGGCATGGCGGGGCTGAGCTATGGCGGGGCTGAGCTTTTGCCTGCCGGCGCAGGGCGCGCGGCGGCCGTGCGCATCGTGTGTGGCTTGAGCCGGGCCCGGCGGGCGCGGAGGAGGTTTCCCCGGTCATGAGCGATACGATCGTGCTGCACACCCGGGTCCTGTCGATCGTTGGCGACATGCTCCAGATCGCGCTGCCGAGAACCGAGAGCGGCGACGGCGCCTGGCCCAGCTTCGGCGATCTGGCCGAGGTGCGCGACGACCAGGGCCGCCCCCGCCTGGCCCAGGTCGTGAAGCTCGACGAGGGCGTCGCCTCGCTTCAGATCTTCTCGGGATCCAAGGGCATCTCGACCAGGGCGCGGGTGCGCTTTCTGGGTCACCCGCCCGACGTGGTGTTCTCGCCCAACATCCTGGGCCGCGTGTTCAGCGGCACGGGACGGGCGGCCGACGGCGGGCCGGATCTGGACCTGGATCCGCGCGTGGTGATCGGCGGCCCGTCGGCGAACCCGACGCGCCGACGCCTGGCCTCCAAGATGATCCGCACCGACATCCCCATGATCGACGTGTTCAACGCGCTGGTCGAGAGCCAGAAGATCCCGATCTTTTCGGTCTCGGGCGAGCCGTTCAACAAGCTGCTGGCCCGCGTCGGCATCCAGGCCGATGCCGACATCATCGTGTTTGGCGGGCTGGGCCTGCTGTTCGACGACTACTGGACCTTTCGGCGTAGCTTCGAGGACGGCGGGGTGTTCTCGCGCACCGTGATGTTCGTGAACGAGGCCTCGGACCCGATCGTCGAGCGCGTGCTGGTTCCCGACATGGCCCTGGCGGTGGCCGAGCGCTTTGCGGTTGAGGAGAAGAAGCGCGTCCTGGTGCTGCTGACCGACATGACCGCCTATGCCGATGCGCTAAAAGAGATCGGCATCTCGATGGAGCGGGTACCGTCGAACCGCGGCTACATCGGCGATCTCTACAGCCAACTTGCGCGCCGCTATGAAAAGGCCGCCGATTTCGCGGGCGGCGGCTCGGTCACCATCCTGACGGTCACCACGATGCCGGGCGGCGATGTCACCCACCCGGTGCCCGACAACACCGGCTACATCACCGAGGGGCAGCTCTATGTCCACAGCGGTGTGATCGACCCTTTCGGCTCGCTCTCGCGACTGAAGCAGCATGTCATCGGCAAGGAGACGCGCGAGGACCACGGCGCGGTGATGAACACGATGGTCCGCTTCTACTCGGAGGCGCGCGACGCCCAGCAGAAACAGGCGATGGCGTTCGACCTGTCCGACTACGACGAGCAGCTTCTCAAGTTCGGCGCGCTGTTCCGCGAGCGCTTCATGGACATCGAGGTCTCGATACCCCTGGAGGCGGCGCTCGATCTGGGCTGGCAGACCATGGCCGAGTGCTTCTCGGCCGAGCAGCTGCTGATGAAGCAGGAGTTGGTCGACAAGTACTTTCCCGCAGCGGCCAAGGCGGCGGAATAGGTCGTGGCGCGTCTCTCGCTGAACAAAGCCCAACTGGCGCGCGAGAAGGCGAACCTGGCGATGTATCGTCGATACCTCCCGTCGCTGGATCTCAAGCGCAAGCAGCTGATGGCCGAGCGCAAGAAGACCGAGGGGCGGCTGGCCGAGATCAACCGCGACATCGAGCGGCGGATCGAGACCATCGGCGCCGAGATCCCGATGCTGGCCAACGCCGACATCGACCTCGACGGTCTGGCGCGGCTCAAGGCCGTGCGGATCGGCGAGCGCAACATGGTCGGTGAGCGCCTGCCGGTGGTCGAGGCCGTCGAGGTCGAGATCGCCGCCTATGGCCGCCTGAACCGCCCGCACTGGGTCGATCTGGCCGCCGAACGGCTGCACCAGGTCGTGCGGATGCGGATCGAGGCCCAGGTGACCGAGCGCCAGATGACGCTGCTGGATGCTGCCGTCACCACGGTCACGCAGCGCGTGAACCTGTTCGAGAAGGTCCTGATCCCGCGCGCCAACGCCAACATGCGGCGCATCCAGATCGCGCTCAGCGACCAGGACCGCACGGCCGTGGTCACCTCGAAGATCGCCAAGCGCAAGCGCGAGGCGGCGGCATGAGCATCGTGCCCATGCAGCGCGTCGCCCTCTGCGGGCTGGCGCACGAGCGCGATGCGGTGCTGGCGGCGCTGCAGGATCTGGGCTGCCTGCATCTGGTGCCGCTCAGCGCCCCGTCGCCGCTGGAGCCCGACAGCGATCCCGCCCGCCGGCGCGCGAATGCGGCCTTTCGCCATCTCACGGCGGCGCCGCGCCAACTGCGGCCCTGGCCCGGCCGGCATGCCTTCGATCTGCAAGCGTCGGTCGATGCGGCGCTGGCCAACAAGGAGCGGCTGCGCCGCGCCCGCGATCGCCACGACTTCCTGCGCGAGCGGATCGACGGGCTGCTCGCCTTCGGCGACTTCGAACTGCCGTCCGAGGACGTGCTGCTGGGCCGCAAGCTCTGGTTCTACATCCTGCCGATCAAGGAACGCCGCGCGCTGGACCGGGTCGCGTTGCCCTGGGCAGTGGTCGGGCGCGACCGTACCCGGCTGTTCCTGGCCGTGGTGGCCGAGCACGAACCCCCGGCCGACCTGTTGCCCGTGCCGCGCACCCATACCGGCGCGCGACGGCTGGCACAGTTGCAGGACGACCTGGTCGAGACCGAGATCGAGATCGAGATCGCCGAGGCCGAGCGCGCCGAGCTGACCCGCGATTTGCTGGCTCTCGGCCTGCGTCTTGGCGAGGCCGAGGACGCCGAGGCGCGCACCGCGGCGACGCGCATGACGCTGAGCGACGGTTCGGTGTTCGCCGTGGCCGGCTGGGCGCCGCAGGCGTCGGCGACGGATCTGCTGGCGCTGGCCGAGGCGCGGGGCCTGGCGATCACGCTGCAGGTGCCGCAGCCGGGCGACGAGCCGCCCACGCTGCTGGCCAACCCTGGCCGGTTCGAAGGGGCGGGCGCGTTGACGTCGTTCTACACGACGCCGCCCTACCGCGGCTGGGACCCCAGCCTGCTGGTCTTTGCGTCGTTCGCCGTGTTCTTTGCGATGATCCTGGCGGATGCAGGCTATGCGCTGGTGCTGCTGGGCATCGTCTACCTGCTCCGCCGGCGGCTGGGGACCGGTGCCGCCGGGCGCAAGACGCGCGCCATCCTGTGGGCCGTGCTGGGTGCTGCGCTGGTCTACGGCGTGCTGGCCGGCAGCTATTTCGGGATGGCCCCGGCGCCGGGCGGCGTGCTGGACGGCGTGGCCGTGATCGACGTGCAGGACGTCGACACCATGATGGCCGTCTCGATCGTCATCGGCGTGATCCACATCTCGCTGGCCAATGCGCTGGCTGCGCTCCGCGCTGCGACGCTGGGCGAGCGGCTGGGCAAGATCGGCTGGATCGCGGCCAGCGTCGGGGGCCTGATGCTGTGGCTCGGGCCCGCGACGCCAGGCGCGGTGCTGCTGGCCGGCGGGCTGGCCGCGGTGTTCGTGGCGGGCGCCCTTGCCCGGCCCGTGGCGCACCCCGTGGCGCGCCCCGCCGGCTGGCTGCTGCGTCTGGCCGACGGCGGCATGGCGCTGACGCGCATCACGACGCTGTTTGGCGACATCCTGAGCTATATGCGCCTCTTCGCGCTGGGCCTGGCCAGCGCGTCGCTTGCCGGCACGTTCAACGCGCTGGCCGGCGATATCGGCGCCGGCCTGCCGGGCATCGGCCTGCTGCTCGCCATCGTGGTCCTGGCCTTCGGGCACACGATCAATCTGCTGCTGGGGATCATGAGCGGCGCGGTGCACGGGCTGCGGCTCAACTTCATCGAGTTCTTCGGCTGGGCGCTGTCCGGGGAGGGGTACGCCTTCCGCGCCTTCGCAAGGAAAGAGAGGCCCGAATGGACGGAATGATCATCGCCCTCGGCTGGGTGGGCATCTTTGCGCCCATGGCGCTCGGCGCGATCGGCAGCATCACCGGCTGCGCGCTGGCGGGCCAGGCGGCGATCGGCGCGATGCTCGAGACGGACGGCGGCTATGGCCGGTTTGTCGGCATCTCGGCGATGCCGTCCAGCCAGGTGATCTATGGCATCGTCATCATGTTCTCGCTGAACCAGGAGGTGACGGGCACGAACGGCGGCGCCCTGTTCGGCATCGGCCTGCTCGCCGGGCTGGCGCTGATGCTGAGCGGGCAGTGGCAGGGCCGCACCTGCGCCTCGGCCATCGCGGCGGCCAAGGACAAGCCCGAAATCTTCGGTCTCTCGCTCGCGCCCGCGGCCATCGTCGAGGGGTTCGCGGTGTTCGCCTTCGTGTTCGCGCTGGTGCTGGCCGCCAGCATTCCGTCGTGACGTCCGAGGGCGGGCGATGAGCAGCACCACACCAGCGACGACGGCAGCCGGGATCGAGACGCTGATCGAGCGCCTGCGCGAGGAGGGGGTCGAGAAGGGCAGGGCCGAGGCCGAACAGGTGGTGGCCGAGGCCGAGGACCGCGCCCGCCGCTTGCTGGACGAGGCCGAGGCACGCGCCGCCGCCATCGTCGCCGCCGCCACCGACGAGGCCGCGAAGCTGCGCACCGGCGGCGAGCAGGCGCTGCAGGTCGCCATGCGCGACGCGGTGCTGGAGCTGAAACAGGGCCTCGCCGGTCGCTTCGCCGAACAGGTGCGCGGCGTCGTCTCGCAGGTGACGGCGGACGAGGAGATGCTCAAGCGCATGGTGTTGGCGGTCGCCGCCCGCGCGCGCGAGGAGGCCGGGATGGACGGCGCGGCGGCGATGGAGATCGTGCTGCCGCGCTCGGTCGTCGGGCTGGACGAGCTGCGCCGCAAGCCCGAGGAGCTGACCGAGGGATCGCTGACGCATTTCGCGGCCACCGCCGCGGCCGACATGCTGCGCCAGGGCGTCAGCTTTGCCCGCGCCGACGACGGTGCCCAGGGCATCCGCGTGAGGCTGGTCGACAGCGACATGGTCGTCGACGTGACCGATCGCGCCGTGGCCGAGGTGATCCTGCGCCATCTGCAGCCGCGCTTCCGAGCGCTGCTCGACAACGTCGTCAGCTGACGGCGCGGCCGATGTCCCGCGATGCCTACGTCACCCTGATGGCCAGCCTGCCCGCGCTCGGCCCGGTGCTGAGCGCCAAGCACGCGCCGATCAACCGCGTGGCGCTGCAGAAGCGCCTGCGCATGCTGCGCCCCGAGCATCGTGCCGAGCTGAAGTCGATCGCCGATCTGCTGTCCTGGGCGCGCCTGCCGCTGCTCGGCTCGGACGCCGCTCTGGTCGCCCGGGCGCGGCGGCTGGTGCCGACGGTCAGCGCGCCCGACCTGGCCGCCCTGGTCCGTCACCGGTTGGAGATGCGCACGCTGGTCGCGGCGCTCCGCCGTCGCCAGGCGGGCCAGGACCGGCCTCCGCAGGGCGAGGCCTGGGGCTACTCGCGCCACCTGGGCCGGATCGAGGCGAACTGGCGCGACCCGGACTTCGGCGTCGGCCGCATCCACCCATGGCTCGCCGAGGCGCGCACGCTGCTGGAGAAACAGGACCCCCAGGGCGTGGAGCGCATCCTGCTGGAGGAAGCGTGGCGCAAGGCCGAGCGGCACGCCATCGGGCACGACTTCGATTACGAGGCCGTCGCCATCTACGTGATCCGCTGGAACCTGCTCGACCGCTGGACGCGCTACGACGCCGAAGCGGCGGCCGCGCGGTTCGGCGCGCTGGTCGACGCGGCGCTGGCGGACGCGCCGGCCATCATCGGGGATGTGGGCAAAGGGGCCGCAGCATGAGCGCCGAGACCGAACAGCAAACCAACGCGCCGGGCGCCGTGATCTCGTCGGTGCAGGAGGATCTGGTCCGCATCCGCCTGACCGATCCCGAGACGCAGAAGCTGATCAAGAACGAGGTCGTCTATGTGCGCCCCGGCCGCTTTCCGGCCGAGCGGCTGAAGGCCGAGGTGCTGCGCGTCAGCGGCGTCGAGGCCGACGCCCAGGTGTACGAGAGCACCGGCGGCATCAGCCTGGGCGACGGTGTCGAGCAGAGCGGTCAGCTCCTGTCGGTGGCGCTGGGGCCCGGTCTTCTGGGTCAGGTGTTCGACGGGCTGGAGAACCCGCTCGAGGTGCTGGCGCAGGGCCACGGTACTTTTCTGCCGCGCGGGGTCGAGGCGCCGGCGCTGGATGCCAAGGCCAAATGGTCCTTCGCCCCCGGCGTCGAGATCGGCGACCGGGTGGCGGGCGGCGACGTGCTGGGCTCGGTGCCCGAGGGTCTGATCGCGCACAAGATCATGGCGCCCTTCGACATCGACGAGCCGCTGGAAGTGACCTGGGTGCGCGCCGGCAGCGTGACGGTGACCGAGCCGGTCGCTCGGCTGTGCGACGCTGCGGGCGCCGAGCGGAGCGTGACGCTGCAGCAGACCTGGCCCGTGCGCCTGGCACTGCCGCGCGGCATGCTGCAGCGGCGCGCCTCGCTGCGGCTGTTCCCCGACGCGCCGATGATCACCTCGCAGCGGCTGATCGACACGTTCTTTCCCATCGCGCAGGGCGGCACCGCCTGTATTCCGGGCCCGTTCGGCGCGGGCAAGACGGTGCTGCAGAACCTGATCTCGCGCCACGCCGACATGGACGTGGTGATCGTCGTGGCCTGTGGCGAGCGCGCCGGCGAGGTGGTGGAGACGATCAAGGAGTTTCCCCGCCTCAAGGACCCCAAGACCGGCGGCTCGCTGATGGATCGCACGGTCATCATCTGCAACACCTCGTCGATGCCCGTGGCAGCACGCGAGGCATCGATCTTCACCGGCATCACCATTGGCGAGTACTATCGCCAGATGGGCCTGCGCGTCCTGCTGATCGCCGACAGCACCTCGCGCTGGGCGCAGGCGATGCGCGAAACCTCCGGCCGGCTCGAGGAGATCCCCGGCGAGGAGGGGTTCCCGGCCTACCTGGACAGCGCGATCAAGGGGATCTACGAGCGCGCCGGGACGATCCGCACCAACGACGGCAGCGTGGGCGCGCTCACCTTGATCGGCACCGTGTCGCCCGCGGGCGGCAACTTCGAAGAGCCCGTCACCCAGTCGACGTTAAGCGCGGTGAAGTGCTTTCTGGGGCTCTCGGCCGAGCGGGCCTACAAGCGCTTCTACCCCGCCGTCGATCCGCTGTTGTCGTGGTCGCGCTACCGCGAACAGTTGGCACCCTGGTTTGCCGAACATATGGGCCCCGACTGGACCCCGCGCGTGGCCGAGATGGTCGCACTGCTGCAGCGCGGCAACGAGATCGACCAGATGATGCAGGTGACCGGCGAGGAGGGTGTGACGCTGGATGATTTCGTCATCCAGCAGGCATCGCGCTTCCTGGACATGGTGTATCTGCAGCAGGACGCGTTCGACGGCGTCGACGCCGCGGTGCCGTTGGCGCGCCAGAAGGCGACGTTTGATCGGGTCCACGCCCTGGTGACGCGCGGCTATGTGTTCCGCGACAAGGCCGTGGCGCGGACCCATTTCACCCGACTGACGGGGCTGTTCAAAAACCTCAACTACGCGGTGCCGGGTTCGAACGACGCCGCGCGCCTGTCGGCCGAGATCGAGGCGCTGGACAGGTCCGTGGCGATCATCCAGCCGGGTGAGGATACCGCCTCCACCGCCTCCACCGCCTCCACACCCCGCGACGCGACCGCGACCTGACGCGCCTCTGCCCTTTCCGGGTCGCTGTCTGTCGGGCGATCCGGCGCGGCGCACCGATGGGCGATGCCCGGTTGCCTGCGGTCGCATCCGCCGCCTAATCAGACGGTGCGTCCCGGCCCGGCCCGCATCGGCTGGTCCCGCCGGGGACGGTGTCGTGTAGGGGTCGGGTCGGTGCCCACCGGGCTCGATGTGTCGTGGGGAGTAGGCCGTGCGCAATCGCCTCGCATCGCTCCATCCCGTGGTGCTGGTCGCGCTGACGGTGGCCATGGTCGCAGCCTCGGTCGTGGGGCTCGGCTGGTGGCTGGAACTGGTCCCGCCCAAGCATGTCACCATGGCCAGCGGCCGCGGCGGGGGCGGCTACTTCGCCGTCGCCGAGCGCTACCGCCGAATCCTGGCCCGCGACGGTATCACGCTCGAGGTGATCGAGACGGCCGGCTCGGTCGAGAACGGGCGCCGGATGGCCGACGGCACCGCCGATGTCGCGCTGATGCAGGGCGGCGTGTCGCTGCCCGAGGGTACCGAGGCCCAGGCGCTGGCGGGCGTGTTCCTGGAGCCTTTCCTGATTTTCCATCGCAGCGCCCTGACCGAGGCACACGATCCCACCACCTGGGGCAGCCTGCGCGTGGCGCTGGGCGAGCGCAACAGCGGCACCCGCGCGGCAGTCGACGCCACCGCCGCCGCGCTGGGCCTGGAGATCGCACCCCGAGAGATCGTGCCCATCGGCGGCCGCGATGCGGCCGATGCGCTGCTGGCCGGCGAGGTCGATGTCGCGCTGTTTGTCACCTCGATCGAGGCGCCGTTCATGGGCGAGCTCCTCGCCTCGGACACCGTTACGCTGGCGGCGATGCGGGATATCGAGGCGGTCACGCGCCGGCTGCCCTATGTTTTGCGGGGCGATATCCCGCCCGCGGGGATCGACTATGTGCGCCGCATCCCCGAGGAACGGATCGAGCTTACGGCAGTGATGGCCTCGCTGGTGATCCGCGAAGGGCTGCACCCCGCCATCGTCGACCGGCTGACGCGCGCTGCGATCCTGGTCCACGGCGGGCAGACGGCGTTGATCAACCACGACATGCGCTTTCCGCATCTCGAAGGGCTGACGCTGCCGTTGAACAGCCAGGCCGAGGCGATGATCCGCGACGGGCCCACCCCGCTGGACGGCGTGCTGCCCTGGTGGATCGGCGCACAGCTCAACCGCGTGATCCTGTTGCTGTTGCCGGTCATCGTGCTGGCACTGCCGCTGCTGCGGGCGCTGCCGGCGCTCTATGCCTGGCGCATGCGGGCGCGGGTGTACCGCCACTACGACGAGCTGATCGCGATCGACAACGAGGCGTCCACCGCGCTGCCGTACGACCGGCGGCGGGCGCTGTGGGCGCGGCTCGACGAGATCGACGAGGAAACGCACGCGCTCCGCCTGCCGCTCAGCTACCGCGAACGGGCCTACGGATTGCGCATGCACATCGACCTGGTGCGCCGCAAGCTGGACGGCCAGGACGCGGCTGACCAGACGTCCGACACCGCGGCCTGACCTCGCCCCGCTCGTCGCCGCCGGCGCACCCTGGGCGCGCGGGCGGCGGCCGGCGGCGGGACCGGGTTGGGGCGGCTGCGCGCGATCGACCATTCGGCGACGATCGGGTCGGGCACCCAGCACAGCCACGCGAGCCTAAGCGACGCGTGCACGCACCCCACATCGAGCGCGACCAGCCTGCTGGCGACGGCGATGGCCAGAAAGCCGGCGCGGGTGATCGCCCGCGCCGCTGCCTCAGCTTTGCGAGGGCGCCGGCAACAGCGGCGTTGCGGCCGCTCGCCGGGGCGTTTGCGTAAGCCTGTACACGGCGGCCGGCGGACAGTTCCAGAGCACGCGCCCGAGCTTGCGGCTCTCCAGCCCCAGATCGGCGCAGATCCGCGGGCCGACCGGGCAGCCGAGCCCATAGGTGAACTGATAAAACGCCCCGCCGGCGACCAGGCTGCCAAAGACCTGGCGCATCAGGCGCTCGACGACCGCGTGATCCATCGACAGCAGACCGAGACCGCTGACGACGGCCCGGAACGCCCGCCCGCCGGTCAGCCGACGGATCTGGATCGCGCCCGCATCGGCGTTCAGCACGCGCACGGCCGGCAAAGCGGCCTGCAGCGTCGCCGCAAAGACGGGGTTCTTCTCCAGCAGCGTCAGGTGATGCGGCGCGACGCCGTTGGCCAGCAGCTGCGCCGTGAACACGCCGGTGCCCGGCCCGATCTCGAGCACCGGTCCGGTGTCGGCCGAGATTTCGGCGCAGATCAGCCGCGCGAGCCGCGTGCTGGACGGTGCGATCGCGGCAACCTCCAGCGGCCGACGCGCCCATTCGCGCAGAAACAGCCAGTGCAGGTGTCGGCCGAGGGTCGATGCGGTCATGGCGAGCTCCCGAGGTTCCGTGCCCACCCAAACGGGCGAGCGCTGCGGCTTGATCGGGAGATATGATCGCCATTCCGGGCCGCACATCGCTTTCCTGCGCCGCAAATTTTCATGTCGAAACAGGTGTTTAGCTCTGCAGCGCGGATGAGCCCTTCAGGTTTCCACAGGGTTGGACGAGTCCGGTAAAGGACTTGAAATGCAACTCTTCCGCCCGACGTTGCGGCGCTACAGGCGTTCCGAAACAGTCGCGGGGGACAGCAGGACCATGGTCAAGAAGGCAGCCGCCCGACGGATCCCGTCGCAGCGCCGCTCGGCCTTCACGGTGCGGGCCATCCTGCAGGCCAGTGCCGAGTTGATCGTCGACGAGGGTATCGCCAAGCTCGGCACCAACGCGGTGGCCGAGCGGGCCGGCGTTTCGATCGGGACGCTCTACCAGTACTTTTCGAACAAGGAGGCGCTGGCGGTCGGCCTGCGCCAGCAGCACGAGCGCGACGTGTTCGATGCGCTGCACGCCGCCGCCAACGACCCGGCTGCCGCGACGCCCGAGGCGCTGTTGGTGCGCATGATCCGGGCCAACCTGGACGTGCACCTGCAGAACCCGCGCCTGCACCGGATCCTGACGGTCGAGCACCCGACCTTCGCACCGGCGACGACGCTGGGACTGTGCCCGATGCGCGCCGGCATGAACGAGGTTTTCGCTACGACCGAGCGGCGCTACCGGGCGATGCTGCCCCAAGTCGCCGCCGGGATCGAGCTGCGGCCGATGATGACCAGCCTGTTCAATCTGGTCGGGTCGATGACCCATGCGTTGGTGGTGGACTGTCCGCCCCGCGCCTCGGTTGCTGTGCTGGAGCGCATCGTCGCGGCTTCGGGCCTGGCCTGCATGGACCAGTTCGTGGCGCACCAGGCGACGACCCGACCGCGCTGACCGCCCCGCCCCTGTTCGACAGGTCTGCGCCTCGGGACAGGCCCACCCCACGCGCGGCGCCGTGGTGCTGCGCCCGGTTCTGGGCGGGCGGACGGAGGGCGCGGACGGGGGGTGCGGACGGGGGGGTGCGGCGCGCCCGCCCCAGCGTCGCGGCAGGCTGTTGCGTTACAATGTAATCTATCTCAGATTGCCCTCGCGCGGACGGAGGACAGGGAAAATGGGCGAGCGGGGGCAGAAGACGCAGGCTGCCGTACTGTCGGTCCTGCGGCGACATCGCCGCGCACTGTCGGCCTACGAGCTGCTGGGCAAGATGCGCGACACGCACCCGCGGATTTCGGCGCCGACGATCTATCGCGCGCTCGCCGCGCTGACCGAACTCGGCCAGGTCCACCGGCTGGAATCGCTGAATGCCTTCATCGCCTGCAAGAACCGGCGGCACGACTGTACCGCCGTGCTCTCGATCTGCGACGATTGCGGCAGCATCGAGGAGAGCGAGGCCCCCGATCTGGTCGCCGAACTCTCGAAGGTCACGGCACGCTCGGGTTTTGCGGCGCTGCGCCACGTGATCGAGATCCATGGCCGGTGTGCCTCGTGCGGCGACGGAGAGGCGCGCGCATGAGCGCGCCCCGCGGACTGGGACGCGGTCGTGGGCTGGGGTTGCTGACGCAGGGTGCGCCGGCGCGACTGGCGGTCGCCGCGGTGATCGTCGCGGCGCTCTGGCTCTGTTTTTTGTGGGCGACGACACCGCCGGGGTCGGGATGACAGCGGCCGTCTCGTTCCAGGGTCTGACGTTGGGTTATGACCGGAGCCCGGCGGTGCGCGATCTGCAGGCCGAGATCCCAGAGGGCAGCCTGACGGCCATCGTCGGGCCCAACGGCGCCGGCAAATCGACGCTGCTGAAGGGCGTCACGGGCACCCTCGCCCCGCTCAAGGGCCGGGTTGCGTTCGGTGCGGCGGCCCGGGGCGGCGTCGCCTATCTGCCGCAGCATTCGGACATCGACCGGTCGTTCCCGATCTCGGTGGTCGATCTGGTCTCGATGGGCCTGTGGCGCGAGATCGGACCGTTCGGCAGCCTGAGCCACGCGCAGCGAGACCGGGTGTCCGACGCGATTGCGGCGGTCGGCCTGACCGGGCTGGAGGGGCGGCCCATCGGCACCCTCTCGGGCGGGCAGATGCAGCGCACCCTGTTCGCTCGGCTCTTGCTGCAGGATGCCAGGCTGGTGCTGCTGGACGAGCCGTTCGCGGCGGTCGATATGGCCACGCTGAGCGATCTGCTCAAGATCGTGTCTCGCTGGCACCAGGAACGGCGCACCGTGCTGGCCGTGCTGCACGACCACGACACGGTGCGCGATCATTTTCCCCAGACGCTGATGCTGGCGCGCGATCTGGTGGCGCATGGACCAACGGCCGAGGTCATGACCAGCGAGAACCAATTCCGGGCGCGCCAGATGTGCGAGGCCTGCGCCGGGCCGCCGCACACCTGCCTGCGGGGTGCGGCGTGATCTGGGATCTGCTGTTCGAACCCTTCGCGGCATTCGGCTTCATGCGCCGCGCGCTGGTGGGGTGCATCGCGATCTCGATCGGCGCGACGCCGGTGGGCGTGTTCCTGATGCTGCGCCGGATGAGCCTGACGGGCGATGCGATGGCACATGCGATCCTGCCGGGCGCCGCCGTCGGCTATCTGATCGCGGGACTGTCGCTGACGGCGATGACCCTGGGCGGGCTGATCGCAGGCATGGCGGTGGCGCTGTTCTCGGGCTTCGTCTCGCGCACGACGCTGTTGCGCGAGGATGCCTCGCTGGCCGCCTTCTACCTGATCTCGCTGGCGGCGGGCGTGCTGATCGTCTCGACCCGCGGCAGCAACGTCGACCTGATGCACGTGCTGTTCGGCACCGTGCTGGCGCTGGACGATGCGGCGCTGATCCTGCTGTGCGGGATCGCGAGCCTGACCGTTCTTACGATGGCGATCCTGTTTCGCCCGCTGGTGCTGGAATGCGCCGATCCGCAGTTCCTGCGCGCCGTCAGCGGGCTGAGCGCGCTGACGCATTTCGCCTTTCTGGCGCTGGCGGTGCTCAACCTGGTGGGCGGCTTCCACGCGCTGGGCACGCTGATGATCGTCGGCATCATGATCCTGCCGGCGGCGACGGCGCGGTTCTGGGCCACCACCGTCAGCGGCATGATCGCGGTCGGCATCGTGGTCGCCATCGGCGCCAGCGTCTCGGGCCTGCTGCTTTCCTACCACCACAGTCTGCCGTCGGGTCCGTCGATCATTCTGTCGGCCGGCGGCGCCTATGCCCTGTCCCTCGTCGTGGGGCCCATCGGCGGGCTTGCCGGACGCACCCTGCCCAACACCTGAAAGGATCCTGTCCCGTGTACAGTCGCAGAACCCTCCTCACTCTCGGTACGGCCGTCGTCGCCCTGTCGGCGGTGCCCTTCTCCGGCGCGCGGGCGGCTGAGCCGATCCCGGTGGTCGCCACCTTCTCGATCCTCGGCGACATGGTCGAGCGCATCGGGGGCGAGCATATCGTTGTCACCACGCTGGTGGGTCCGGACGGCGATGCCCACGTCTATCAGCCGACCCCGGCCGACGCGCGCGCGGTCAGCGATGCCGACGTGCTGTTCGTCAACGGGTTGGAGTTCGAAGGCTGGATCGACCGATTGGTCGATGCGTCCGGCTTCGACGGCACCCGCGTCGTGGCCACCGACGGCATCGAGGCGATCCCCTTCGAGGACGACGACCATGCCGGCGAAGAGGAGCACGGCGACGACGATCACGCCGAGCACGGCGACGACGACCACGGCCATGACGACGATCACGCCGAGGCCAAGCTCGCCGACGACGACCACGATCACGACCATGACCACGGTCACGCCAAAGCGAAGCACGGCGATGACGACCACGCCGAGCACGGCGACGAAGACCACGCCGAGCACGGCGATGACGACCACGCCGACGCCGGCGGTCACGGCCACCACCATCACGGTGCCTTCGATCCGCACGCCTGGCAGAGCCTCGCCAACGGCGAGATCTACGCCATGAACATCGCGGCCTCGCTGGCAGCGGCTGATCCGGCCAATGCCGATACCTACCAGGCGAACGCCGCCGCCTATGTCGCCGAGATGGAGGCGCTGGACGCCGAGATCATGGCCATTGTCGAGAGGCTGCCCGACGAAGCCCGCACGGTGGTCACCTCGCACGACGCATTCGGCTACTTCGCCGAGCGCTATGGGCTGACCTTCGAGGCGCCGCAGGGGCTGAGCACCGAAAGCGAGCCGTCCGCCGCCGACGTGGCAGAGATGATCGTGCAGATCCGCGAGGAGGGTATCTCGGCCGTCTTCGTCGAGACCATCACCGACAACCGGCTGCTGGAGCAGATCGCGGCCGAAACGGGCGCCAGCATCGGCGGCACGCTGTACTCGGACGCGCTGTCGGGCCCCGACGGGCCGGCGTCGACCTACCTCGACATGATGCGGCACAACGCGAACACCATCGCGCAGGCGCTGGGTTCCTGAACTGTCGGGCGGGCCGCCCTGTGCCCGCCCGCTTTTTCGCGCGCCCCCGACGCTCAGCCCCCTAAGTCCAGCCCCCGACGCCCAGCCCCGACGCTCAAGCCCCGACGCCCAGCCCCGACGCCCAGCCCCGACGCCCAGCCCCGACGCCCAGCCAACGGCGCAGGCCGCCCAGCACCTGGCAGCGGCGGCCCGGACCCCCTGATTGCCCTGCGTCGGGTCGGCACCGCGGTCTGGCGCGTTGCAGACCCGGTACTGGGCCCGGTACTGGGTCCTGTACTGGGCGATCTTGGCGTTGCGGATCGCCCGCGTCAGCCGACCGGGCCGCCGTCCTCGCGCGTCACGGCGATGATCGCCGAGCGGGGCACCGAAGTGCCGCCCCCGGGCCAATGGCTGTTGCCCCGCTCGCCCGGGTGCTGGATGCCCACGAACATCGTGCGGCGGTCCGGACTCCAGGTCAGGCCCGTGATCTCGCACTCCTTCGGGCCCACCATAAAGCGGCGAATCTCGCCGGTCACCGGGTCGCCCGCCAGCATCTGGTTGTTGCCGTGGCCGGCGAAATCGCCCTCGTTGCGATAGTTGCCGTCGGTCTGGATCCAGACTGTCCCGGTCGTGTCGAACGCCAGTCCGTCGGGCGCGTTGAACATATTGTCGGCGTTCACGTTCGCCGAGCCGGCATAGGCGTCCGAGTGCACCGTCGGGTTGCCGGCCAGCACGTAGAGATCCCAGGCAAAGCCGTCGGCGGTGTGGTCGCCGCCGTCGGGACGCCAGCGCACGATCTGCCCGTACAGGTTGGCCACGCGCGGGTTCGGTCCATTGACCGAGGTATCGTCGCCGCCCGCGTTCGGCTTGATGCCGCGGTTTCTGTTGTTGGTCAGGCAGCAATAGACCTCGGCTGCGGTCGGGTTCGCCGCGATCCACTCCGGTCGGTCCATCGTCGTCGCCCCCACGGCCGAGGCCGCCTGGCGGGTGTGGATATGGATCTCGGCGTGCGCCATGCCGGTCGTCTGGGGCGTCAGCGCGACCCACCTGCCGGTGCCGTCGTCTTGGAACGTGGCGACGTACAGCACCCCGTCGGACAGCAGCGCGTCGGTCGACGCGCCAGGGGCGTACACGCCGTCCGAGACGAAACGGTACAGAAACTCGCCCCGCTCGTCGTCGCCCATATAGACGACGACGCGGCCGTCGCCGTTGACCACGCACTCGGCGTTCTCGTGCTTGAAGCGGCCGAGGGCCGTGCGCTTTTTCGGCGTCGATGTCGGATCCGTGGGATCGATCTCGACGACATAGCCCACGCGGTTGGGCTCGTTCGGGTGCTTCGAGACGTCGAAACGCTCGTCGATCACCGCCCAGCTATAACCCCAGTCCGAGGCCGACACGCCATAGCGGGCCAGCTCGGCCGACACCCGGTGATCGGGATCGGCGGCCGAGAAGTAGCCGTTGAAGTTCTCCTCGCAGGTCAGATAGGTGCCCCACGGCGTGACGCCGTTGCCGCAGTTGTTCCAGGTGCCCAGCGACCGGGTACCGGTCGGGTCCGCGGCGGTCTTCAGCAGATCGTGGCCGGCGGCGGGGCCGGTCAGCTCCATCGCGCTCTGCGGCGTGAGGCGGCGGTTATAGGGGCTGTCTTTGACCATCCGCCAGGTCCCGTCGCGGTTGACGATCTCGACGATCGAGACGCCGTGCGCCATCATCGACTTGGCGATATCGCCCTCGTCGACCAGCCTGCGGCCGACCGGGTTGGGCGAGATGATCGCACGGTTGGTGTACTCGTTGTTCACCACCAGCAGCGTCCGGCCGTGGTACGAGAAGACGTCCATCCCGTCGGTGTTGTCGCCGAAGGCACGGGCCTGGCTCTCGGCAGTTCCGCGGGTGATCGGGTCGAACTCGGGCACGTCCGACCACATCGGGTCGCCCCAGCGCATCAGGATATCGACCTTGTAGCCCTCGGGCACGATCACCGCGTCGGCGGTCGAGGTCGGGATCTGCCGGAAGGCGAAACGGTCGGTCGCAGCCTTTGCCCCGGTCGCGGGCAGGCCGGTGCCCAGCGCTGCGACGCTGCCGAAGGCCAACACGCCGCCCAGAAAGCCGCGCCGGCTGAGCGCTGCGTCGACCACCCGGTCGAAATCGGTTTCCTCGGGTCGCGGGTTCACGACCTCGTCGAAGGCGTCGAACGACATGTCCGCGGTGTCGATGCGTGGCATCGGGATCTCCCCTTGGCTGGTGACCCTGGAGGGTCGCTGGCTCAGAGCGATGGATGTGCGGGCGCCGGCGGGCGACAACAGGCGATCATGTTCGGTTCCGTGTTCTGCGCTTGGGGGCGGCCGATGCCGGGCCATCCGGCACAGCATACCCACGGGCGTCTCAGTAACATGACGCTCTGCGCGTGCGCCTTTCCCGGGCCCCGGTCCTGTCGTCGCAGGCGGCACTGGGGTAACCGTTCTCTGGGCGAGGCACACGGCACGCGACCGGGCGCGCCGTCACCCGGGGCTTACCGATGATCCGCAATGCCGCGTATCCGCCATGAGGACGGCCGCCAGCGTCGCCGTCGCCCTCGTCATCGCCTGGACGGCCGCTGCGGCCGAGCCGGTCGAGGTGACGGCCACGCTGCGGGGCCATGCCATCCTGCCCGCCTTGACCTTCGCCGCGCCGCCCGATGACGCACCGCCGACTTTCGCCCTGTCGGGCCGCTTCGCAGGGCCCGGTAATGCGCGGATCGAGACGCCCTACACCGTCGAGGGACGCACCTGGATCGGCACCGGCGGCCGAGCGCGACGCGGCACCGGCCTGGCGCTACCCTTCGTCGGCCAGCCGATCCAAGGTTTCTCGGGCGTCAAACACATCGGCGATGGCGTCTATTGGGCGGTCTCGGACAACGGCTTCGGCAGCAAGGCGAACTCGCCCGACGTCATGCTGATGGCGCATCGGATCCGCCCCGATTGGGAAAGCGGCAGCGTCGAGATCCTGGAGACCGTGTTCCTGTCGGACCCCGACAAGCTGCTGCCGTTCCGCATTGCGACCGAGTTCACGGAGCGCCGCTATCTGACGGGTGCCGATATCGACATCGAAGCGATCCAGCCGATCGGCGACAGGCTCTATTTCGGCGACGAGTTCGGACCCTACATCCTGGCCACGACCCTGGACGGCAAGGTGACCTTCGTTGCCGAGACGCTTTTCGGCGTTCGCACGCTGGTCTCGCCCGATCACCCGTCGATGACCGTGCCCGACCGGCCCGATGCTGCGGTCCGCTTCGACGTGCGCCGCTCGCGGGGTTTCGAGGGCATGGCCCGGTCGCCCGACGGCGCAACGCTGTACCCGATGCTGGAGGGTCCGCTGTGGGATCGCGACCGGGGCGCTGTCGAGACGTTGGCGAACGGCCAGGCGTTCGTCAGGCTGCTGGCCTTCGATATCGCCGAGCGGCGCTGGACGGGCGAAAGCTGGATCTACCCGCTGGAGCACCCTGGCCACGCCATCGGCGATTTCAACATGATCTCCCCGACCCGCGGGCTGGTGATCGAGCGGGACGGCAACGAGGGCGCGCCCGCAGAGGCCTGTGCCGCGGACGCCGAGAGCGAGCTCGACTGCTTCGCCCGACCGGCCGCCTTCAAGCGCGTCTACCTGATCGAGATCGGCGCCCCCGGCACCAGGGTGGCGAAACGCGCTTACGTCGACCTCATGAGGATCGCCGACCCCGACGGCGTGGCCCGCGTCGGCGGCGGCGACGGCCGGTTCGCCTTTCCTTTCGTTACCGTCGAGAGCGTCGATAGGGTGGATGCCGAGCACATCATCGTCGGCAACGACAACAACCTGCCGTTCTCCTCGGGCCGCCAGATCGGCGCTGCCGACATGAACGAATGGATCCTGCTGCACGTCGGCGACATGCTGAAGTGAGACGCCGCGCCCCGGGCGAAACGGCACCGGTCCCGCGGCGGGCGGCAGGGGGCACACGCGGCGCTGGCCGACGGGGTGCGGGTGACGTTGCGTTCATCTCGGCACCGGCGCTCTATGCCCGCGCAAGGCTTTACAGCAGGACCGGACCGGCATGAACGACGCGCGCATTATGCGCCATCTCAAGCGCGCCATGGCGGCGTACGACGGGGGGCGGCTTAAGACGGCCGAGAAGGAGGCGAGCGCCATTCTCGTCGCCCATCCCAACCACCCGATTGCGCTGCACGTGGTCGCCCGCGCGCGCTTCGACGCCGGGCGCCGGGACGATGGGCTGCGCATCCTGGCCCGAGCGATCCGCGCGGCGCCCGACCGGGGCGAGCTGTACAACAGCCTCGGCAACATGCGCGTTATGACGGGCGACCGGGACGGCGCGACCCAGGCCTATCGCGATGCCGTGGCCCGCGATCCCGGCGATGCCGGCGGCTGGTGCAATCTGGGTGCGGTGCTGCGCAGCGCCGCCAAGCTGCAGGAGGCGGCCGAGGCGCTGGAGCTGAGCCTGAGGCTCGCGCCCGGGAACCCGCGCGCCACGTTTCAGCTGGGCATGGTGCTGCACCACGCGGGGCGCAGGGACGAGGGCACCGCGATGCTGGGTCGCGTCGATCCCGGCTCGCCCTACGGCTGGGCGGCGGCCAACAACGCGGCGATCGCGTTCGCGGCTGCGGGCGACCGACTTCAGGCGATCGAGCGGCTGCGCCGCTTTGCCGGCGCCAATCCCGACGACCCGCGCCCCAAGCACCACATCGCCGCGCTGGCGCGCGAGAAGGTCGCGCGCGCCCCGCAGGACTACGTGTCGCACTATTTCGACCGTTTCGCCGACAGCTTCGACGAGGTGCTGGAGAGGCTCGACTATCGCGCCCCGCAGGTGGTGGTGGCCGAAGCCGTGCGCCTGGCCGACGCGCGTGTGCTGGACCGGTTGGTCGACCTGGGCTGCGGCACGGGGCTGTGCGGTCCCGGCCTGCGGCCGCTGGCGCGCACGCTGCTGGGTGTCGATCTGTCCCAGGGCATGCTGGACAGGGCCGCGCCGCGCGGCGTCTACGACCGGCTGGAGCGCGCCGAGTTGACCGAGTGGCTGGAGCATCAGCCCCCCGGCAGCCTGAACATGGCCGTCAGCGCCGACACGCTGATCTACATCGGCGACATCGGCGCGGCGCTTGCCGCGGCCTGCCGCGCGCTGGCGCCGGGCGGCAGCCTGGTGGCGACCTTCGAAGTGATGGCCGAGGGGGCCGGGCGCCCCGAGGCAGGCTATGCCATCACCGACAGCGGGCGCTTCCAGCACACGCTGGCCTATCTCGGCGCTGAGGCGGAACGCGCGGGCCTTAGCCTCGCGCGTCAGGCGCATGAGACCGTGCGGCTGGAGGGTGGCGCCCCCGTGCAGGGCCACATCCTGACGCTGACGCGCCCCGCCGGCTGAGGTGCCGCTGCCGGCTCAGACCGCGGGTGGGGCGGCAAAGGGACCGCGCGCCGCTTCGAACGCCGCGCCGATGCGCAGCACCAGCGGATCGTCCAGGTGGCGGCCGACGATCTGCAGCCCCATGGGCAGACCCTCGACGCTGAGCCCCATGGGCACCGACAGCCCGCACAGGCCGAGGTAGTTGTTCATCCGCGTGTACAGCGACATGTCGTAGACGTTCTCGTCCGCCACGGCGTGCGGCACCGGCAGCAGGGGTGTCGTCGGCAGCACCATCGCGTCGGCCCGGTCCATCCAGGCGGCGAACTCGGCGATGTCGACGGCGCGCGCCCGCTCGGCCCGCAGCCGCTCGTAGGCCGACACGTCGCGCCCCATCAGGATGCGCATGCGCGTCGTCGCGTTCAGCAGCGTGGCCGGGTCGTCCGCCATCTCGGCGTACAGCGAATAGGCATCGCTGGCGATGATCGTGGTGGCGCGGCGCTGGTACTCGAGAACGTCGTGCGGCAGCACGCGCGGCAGCAGCACGGCCCCGGCCGCAGACAGCAGGTCGCAGGCCGCCTCGAAGGCCGTCAGGATCTGCGGGTCGCAGCGCAGCAGCGTCTCGTGCGGCGGGTGCACCAGGGTGAGCCCGGCGATCCCGCGGTCGAGACCCGCGCAGGGGTCGGCGCGCGCGATGCCATGGGTGCTGGCATCCGCGGCATCCTCGCCCTGCATCGCGGCCAGCATCTCGGCCGCGCGGCGCACGGTGTCGGTCAGCGGCCCGACCGTGTCGAACGTGCCCGAGAGCGGCACCACCCCCGCCCGGCTGACCAGCCCGATCGAGGATTTGTGCCCGACGCAGCCGCAGAAGGCCGCTGGGATGCGCACCGAGCCGCCCGTATCGGTGCCGAGGCCCGCGGGCACCAGCCGCGCGCCGACCGCCACGCCGGTGCCGCTGGACGAGCCGCCGGGGGTGTAGGGCACGTCGCGGCGCCAGGGGTTCACCGGCGTGCCCTGGCTGGCGTTGGTGCCCCAGCCGCCGAAGGCATGCTCGACGGTGTGCACCTTGGCCGTCACCACCGCGCCGGCGGCGCGCAGACGGGCGACCACGGTGGCGTCGGTCGCGGCCGCCGGCTGGTCGGGGCGGGTTGCCGAGCCCGCGGCGGTGGGCATGCCGGCCACGTCGATGATGTCCTTCACCGCGAAGGGCACGCCGTGCAGCGGGCCCAGCGACACCCCGCCCTCGCGGAGCGCGTCGCGGTGCGCGGCCTCGGCTGCCGCCGTGTCGGCCAGGGCGACCGTGGCGTGCAGCGTGCGGCCCGGCCCGTCCAGCGCAGCGGCGGCAACGGTGGCGGCGGTCGAGGATGGCGCGGTCGATACGTCCTGCATCGCTGGTCCTTTCCAGGCTCAGT
>JBCCMW010000002.1:0-41528 GCA_039026175.1 Pseudomonadota bacterium | reverse complement strand
TCGGCCAGCACGTCGCCCCAGGTCGCCAGCGCGTGCAGCGCGATGCCCTGCTCGGCCAGCCGCGCCGGCACTTCGGGGAAGATGTCGTAGTAGAACAGCACCGAGGTGTGGGCGCAGGTCATCCCCGCCTCGCGCAGGGCGGCGACGAAATTGACCTTCGAGCCGCCATCGGTCGTCAGATCCTCGACCAGCAGCACCCGGGCAGCGTCGACGATCCGCCCTTCGATCCGGGCGTTGCGGCCAAATCCCTTGGGCTTTTTGCGGACATAGAGCATGGGCAGGCCCAGCCGCTCGGCGATCCAGGCAGCACAGGGGATACCCGCCGTCTCGCCCCCCGCCACGGCGTCGAACGCCTCGACGCCGGCCTCGGCCACAAGCTGCGCACAGGCCAGGTCCATCGCCAACGCGCGCGCGCGGGGAAAGGCGATCACCCGCCGGCAGTCGATATAGCAGGGCGCCTTCATGCCCGAGGTCAGGGTAAACGGCTCGTCCACGCGGATATCGACCGCGCCGATGTCCAGCAGCATGCGTGCGACGGCACGGCCGGCGCGCTGGGGGTCGTGGGCGGTGTATCTCATGCGCGGGCCTCCGCCAGATCCTCGACCCGCCAGACCAGCGGAAAGCCGGGGTCGAACACGGTGACCGGACCCTCGGCCGTGTGGACGGCCGGATCGGGCGTCCAGGGCGCCCCTTTTACCAGGGCGATGCGGTCCTCGGCCGGGGCCAGCCCGTGGAATGCCGGACCGTTGAGCGCCGCGAACGCCTCCAGCCAGTCCAGCGCGCCCGCGTCCTCGAACGCATGGGCCACCACCGGCAGCGCGACGGGCGCGGTAAAGCAGCCGGCACAGCCGCAGGGCGCCAGCTTGGCCCCGTCGGTGTGGGGCGCGGTATCGGTGCCCAGAAAGAAGCGCGGGTCGCCACCGGTCGCAGCCTCGACCAGCGCGCGGCGGTGGCTCTCGCGCTTGGCGACTGGTAGGCAGTAATAGTGCGGCCTGATACCGCCGGCCAGCAGATGGTTGCGGTTGATCACCAAGTGGTGCGCCGTGATCGTGCCCGCCGTCGGCCCGCCCGCGGTGCGCACAAAGGCCACGCCCTCGGCGGTGGTCACGTGCTCGAGCGTGATCTTCAGGGCCGGCAGACGCTGGCGCAGCGGCATCAGCACCCGGTCGATGAACGCCGCCTCGCGGTCGAAGATGTCGACGTCGGCGTCGGTCACCTCGCCATGCACGCAAAGCGGCACGCCGACCTCGGCCATCCGATCCAGCACGCCCATCACCCGGTCGATCGCCCGCACGCCCGAGGCCGAGTTGGTGGTGGCGCCAGCGGGGTACAGCTTAACCGCCGCGATAACGCCGTCGGCCCAGGCGGCGGCCACGTCCTCGGGGTCGGTGTCCTCGGTCAGGTACAGCGTCAGCAGCGGGGTGGCCGTGGTATCGGGGGGCAGCACCGCGTCGATCCGGCTGCGATAGGCCCGCGCATCGGCGGCGGTGACAACCGGCGGCACCAGATTGGGCATCACCAGCACCCGGTTCAGGTGGCGCAGCGACGGCCCGGCAACGGCGGCCAGCATCGCCCCGTCGCGCAGGTGGACGTGCCAGTCCTCGGGGCGGCGGATGACCAGCCGGTCGGTCATCGCCTCACCGCACCCACCGGCATCGGATGCCCCAGATCACCGACCGCATGGGGCGAAAACGACAAAGCCCCGGCACAACGGCCGGGGCTTGCGGGAAATGGTGGAGCCAAGGGGAGTCGAACCCCTGACCTCTTGAATGCCATTCAAGCGCTCTCCCAACTGAGCTATGGCCCCGTACTCTCCCGTGCGCGGTGTCTAGGCCAATGGTCTGGGCGGGGCAAGGGGGCCGATAGGGCAAGGCGGCGGCCCGCTCGCCGCCACCTGGCCGCCATCCGGCTGTCAGACGTCGTCGTCGCCCGGCTTGCGATCGGTGCCCAGATCTTCGAGGTCGTCGCCGTCCTCGTCGTCGTCCAGCAGCACGTCGTTGTCGAAATCGCCCAGATCGTCGTCGTCCTCTGTCTCGGCATCGCCGTCCGCGTCGTCGTCGTCGTCGCTGTCGTCATCCTCGTCGCCGCTGCTGCCGACCTTGAGCGGCGCCTCGTCGATCATCGCCTCGTCATCGTCCTCGGTATCGACATCGGCGGCACGCTCGTCCGCATCCTCGTCTTCCGTGTCTTCGACGTCGACGAGCGGCTCCTCCTCCTCGACCAGCTGTTTGGCGGGGACCGGAGCGGCGGCGGCGCGGCTTGCCTTGGTAGGCTTGCGCTTATCCACCCGCGACAGGTCCACCACCTCGCCGGTGTAGGGGCTGATGACCGGATCCTTGTTAAGGTCGTAGAAACGCTGGCCGGTGGTCGGACAAGTCCGCTTCACACCCCATTCGGGCTTGGGCATGCGAGTTCCTCGGATCGTGGATTGGCTGAGCGCGGGTGCCACAGAAGCGGGGGCGTGTCAAAGGCAGGTGACGAAAGCAGTACGACACCATTGCAGGGGTGCCCCATAGCGATCATGTTGCACCGCAGCAATTGCCCTTTTTACATGCACGAAATAGGGTGTAATGGCCTGAACTGCGGAGTTGCGACGTGCTCTATCACGCCTACGAAATGACCCATGCGGCGATGGGACCGATGCGCACCATGGCTCGCTGGTCCAGCCACGCGCTCCGCAGCCCGTTCTATCCCTTCGCGCAGACCTTGCCGGCGCGCACCATCGCGGCCGCGTGCGACATGTTCGTCGACGCGACGCGGCGCTACGGCAAACCCGACTTCGGGATCGAGGATGTGGAGATCAGCGGCGAAGCCGTCCCCGTGCTCGAAGAAGTGGTGCTGGAGAAACCGTTCTGCCGCCTCCTGCACTTCAAGCGCGACGCCACGCTGGCCGCGGTGCGCAACGACCCCAAGGTGCTGATCCTGGCGCCGATGTCGGGCCACTTCGCCACCCTGCTGCGCGGCACGGTCGAGGCGATGCTACCCGAGCACGAGGTCTACATCACCGATTGGACCGACGCGCGCGACGTGCCCATCTCGGACGGTCGCTTCGATTTGTCGAGTTACGTCGAATATGTGCAGGAATTCATTCGTTTCCTGGGCAGCGACGGCGAGCGGGTGGCCGTGATGGGGGTGTGCCAGCCCGGCGTGCCGGCGCTGGTGGCCACCGCCTTCATGGCCGAGGATCGCGAGCTGGTGCGCCCGTCGTCGCTGATCCTGATGGGCAGCCCCATCGACACCCGCATCAGCCCCACCGAGCCGACGCGCCTGGCCGAGGAGAAGCCGATCACCTGGTTCGAGAAGAACGTGATCGTCACCGTGCCCTGGCCGAACCAGGGGTTCCTGCGCCGCGTCTACCCGGGGTTCCTGCAGCTCTCGGGCTTTATGCAGATGAACCTGGACCGCCACGTCGACGCGCACGTCGAGCAGTTCCGCAACCTGGTGCGCGGCGACGGCGACAGCGCGGCGTCTCACCAAGCCTTTTACGACGAATACCTGGCGGTGATGGACCTGACCGCCGAGTTCTATCTGGAGACGGTCGAGAAGGTCTTCCAACGCCACGATCTGCCCAAAGGCAGCATGGTGCTGTGCAACCGGCAGGTTTCGCTCGACGCGATTCGCGACGTGGCGGTGATGACGGTCGAGGGCGAGAAGGACGATATCACCGGCCGCGGCCAGACCGAGGCCGCGCATGGGCTGATGACCAACCTGGACGAGCAGTTCAAGATGCATTGGACCCAGCCCAAGGTCGGCCACTACGGCGTGTTCAACGGCTCACGCTTCCGCGCCCACATTCAGCCCCGCATCCGCGACTTCATCCGCGCCCACCGGCGGATGGTGCGCGGCTAGCGCGGGGCGGGCGGTCGGCAGTGGGCATCCTGGGACGCAAGAGCGTCGCGCCGCCGACCTCGGTGTGGATCGATCCGCCAGGTGTGGAAATCGCCATCCGGACCCATGTGCGCGCCCGGCGCTTTACCCTGAGGGTGACATCCGACGGAGCCGGTGCGGTGCTGACCATGCCGCCCGGCACGCCGCTGGTGCTGGCCGAGGGGTTTCTGGCCGAGCATGCCGGCTGGCTGACGCGGGCGCTGGCCGACCGGCCGGAACGGGTGCGCATCGCCGACGGCACCATGCTGCCAGTCGACGGTGCGCCAGTGCCGGTGGCGCTGGTACGCGGCGCCCGGGTCGCGCCGCGCCTGGTGGACGGGCGGCTGACGCTGGCCCCGGGTGCCGCCCCCGGCCAGCGCGTCGCCGCCTGGCTGCGCGAGCGGCTGCGCGCCCGGGCCGTGCCCGCCGTGCACCGCTATGCCGCCCGGATCGACCGGCGCTGTACCGGCGTCAGCCTGCGCGACACGCGCTCGCGCTGGGGCTCCTGCACCTCGACCGGTCGGATCAGCCTGTCTTGGCGGCTGGCGATGGCCCCGCCCGAAGTGCAGGACTACGTGACCGCCCACGAGGTGGCGCACCTGGCCGAGATGAACCACTCGCCGCGTTTCTGGGCCGTGCTGGAGGGGCTGATGGCCGACTATGCCCAACACCGCGCCTGGCTGCGGCGCGACGGACGGGCGCTGCACGCCATCGACTTCAGCTGCTGAGCCGGCGCCTGCCTCAGCGCTGATAGCGAAAGCGCCAGCCCGAGCGGGGCGGGCTGGTCTCGTCGTGATCGTAGGCATCCAGCGCGCCGCTGCGGCGCTCCTCGTCGGCCAGAATGCCGCCCACCACGTCGCGGTAGACCCGGTCGAGCAGGCTGTCGTCCGCATCGCGCCGGGTGGCGACCAGCGCCCCGCCGCGCCAGTCCTGCGCCGTCGCCTGCGGCAACGCCGCGACCGCGACGCCCTCGTGCACCCCAAGCATGATCTCGCGCCAGATCTCGGCCGGCAGGCCACCGCCGGTGACCCCGACCAGCGGGGTGTTGTCGTCGTTGCCCATCCAGACGCCGGCCACATAGTCGGCGGTAAAGCCGATGAACCACGCATCGCGCTCGGCCTGGGTCGTGCCGGTCTTGCCCGCCGCGGGCCGGCCGTCCAGCCGCGCGCGCCGGCCGGTACCGGCGGTCACCACCTCCTCCATCATCCCGATCAGCAGCCGCGCGCTGGCCGGCGACATCGCCGCGGGCACCGCGCCCTGGGGACGGGAGACCCTGGCGCCGCCCGGCGCCCGGTCGCGCACCTCGACCCACCCGAAGGGCTCGGCCAACCGCCCCTGGTTGGCGATCGTCGCGAACACCCCGGTCATGTCCAGGAGCGTCGTCTCGGACGTGCCCAGCGCGACCGAAGCCCCCGGCGCGATGGGCGCCGAGAACCCCATGTCGCGCGCAAGCTGGCGCACCGTCTCGCGGCCCACCCGCTCGGACAGCCGCACCGCCACGGTGTTGATCGAGCGGCGGAGCGCCTCGGCCAGGGTCATGTCGCCGGCGAAGCTGTTCGAATAGTTCGAGGGCGACCAGCCGTCGATGGTGACCGGTGCATCGCGCATCCAGTCGTCGGGCCGCATCCCGGCCTCCATCGCCGCGGCATAGACGACGGGCTTGAAGGCGCTGCCGGTCTGGCGCAGCGCCTGCGTGGCGCGGTTGAACTGACCGACACCGCTGGCGCGGCCCCCGACCATGGCGCGCACGGCACCGGTGCGGTCCATGATCACCACGGCCGCCTCGGCCACGCTCTCGGGCCGGACTTTTGCCTCGAACACGCTCTGCACCGCGGCCTCGGCCGCCGCCTGCATGCGCGGGTCGAAGGTGGTGCGGATGGTCAGGTCGCGCGGGCGTCCGTCGCCGGGCGGCAGCGTCTCCATCAGCCAGTCGGCGAAATAGCCGCCCGCGCGCGCCGCGGCCGCCTGGCTGAGCCGCGCGGGGTTTTCGCGCGCGGCGTCCGCCTGGGCCGGGGTCAGATAGCCCTGTTGCTGCATCAGCCCGATGATGACGCCGGCGCGGCCCTGCGCGCGGTCGATGTTGGCCGTCGGCGCATAAAAGGACGGCGCGCGCAACAGCCCCGCCAGCATCGCCGCCTCGGCCGGGGTCACCAGCCGCGCCGATTTGCCGAAATAGCGCTGTGCCGCCGCCTCGAACCCATAGGCCCCGGCGCCCAGGTACACCCGGTTCATATAGATCGAGAGGATCTCAGGCTTGCTGTACTTGAGCTCCAGCGCCAGCGCCATCGGCACTTCGGCAAGCTTGCGCTCCAGCGTGCGATCCGCGCTCAGAAACACGTTTTTGGCGGTCTGCTGGGTCAGGGTCGAGCCGCCCTGCACAAAGGCGCCGGCCTCGATGTTAGCCTTGATCGCGCGGGCGATGCCGATGGGGTCCAGCCCGAAATGGTCCCAGAAGCGCTTATCCTCGGTCGCAACGACAGCGTGCACCAGGTGGGGCGACATCTGCGTGATGCCGAGCGCGCCGCCGTACTGATCGCCGCGCCAGGCGAAGACGTTGCCGTGCCGGTCGAGCATGGTGACCGAGCCTTCGCCGCGGTCGTCGAACAGGGCACCTGCGGGGGGCAGCCGATAGAACTGGTAGGCCGTAGCGCCGATCAGCACCAACAGCGCCGCCGCAGCCAGGCGCGAGCCAATCAGCCAAGACAGCCGAACCAGCGTGAACACCACGGCACGAACGGCACGGCCTACGCGGCCGGGCTGCGCCCGACCGCCTGCCCGCGACGGTCGCCGAGACCGCGCGATAGGTCGGGTTTTTTCGTCATCCGCCGGCCGTTTCGGCCTGCCCGTCACGCTCGGTTCGCGTCGCCCCGCCATTCGGCCACCGCCCGCTCTGAAATCACGCCGCCTTTTCGGCGGTCCCTGCCCGTGGGCCCTGCCCGTGGGCCCTGCCCGTGGGCCCTGCCCGTGGCCCCTGCCCGTGGCCCCTGCCCGTGGGCGCAGTGTAGCCGCCCGGCCCCGACGCCAAAACCTTCTCGACCCGCTTACGCAACGCTCCGCGCAGATCTTCCGTCGCGCCTATGATTTAAGCAATGCCTAAATTCCAGGCAGTCATGGGTTCCATCCAGCGCCAGCGCGGGGCGCGGCGATGCACCAGAACACGTTGGCCGCGGAACCAGCGCGGCGCTGTCGCGTGGCACGGGATTTGTATCGTGGCGGGCGCACGTGATCGACGAACGGTCGCGGGGGACAGGTCGAGGAGTGAGATGAAACTGATCATCGCCGTCATCAAGCCCTTCAAACTCGAGGAGGTGCGTGAGGCGCTCACCGGGATCGGTGTGCAGGGTCTCATGGTCTCAGAGGTGAAGGGGTACGGCCGCCAAAGTGGCCACACGGAGATCTACCGCGGCGCCGAGTACGTCGTGAACTTCGTGCCGAAGATCAAAATCGAGATGGTCGTGGCCGACGACCGGGTGGACCAGGTGATCGAGACGATCTCGACGACCGCGCGCACCGGGAAGATCGGCGACGGCAAGATCTTCGTTGCAGGTGTCGAGCAGGCGGTGCGGGTACGCACCGACGAGCGGGACGAGGACGCCCTCTGAGGGCGGCGACAGGTAGGGAAAGCAATAATCATGAAGCGACTTACGATCTTCGTTGCCGGTGGCCTCGTATTGGCGGCCACCCCCGCCCTCGCCCAGGAGGCGGCCGACCCTAACGTCGAGGTGGCATACATCCTCAACACGCTTCTGTTCTTGATCGGCGGCTTCCTGGTGATGTGGATGGCCGCGGGCTTTGCCATGCTCGAGGCGGGCCTGGTGCGCTCCAAGAACGTTGCGATGCAGTTGACCAAGAACGTGGCGCTATTTTCGCTCGCCGCGATCATGTTCTACGCGATAGGCTACAACATCATGTATCCCAGCGACGGCGAGTGGCTGGTACAGGATTACATCGGCTCGCCGTTCCCCAAGTCGATCGACGATGTGGGCAGCGCCGACGTAAGCGGCGGCTATTCGGCTGGCTCGGACTTCTTCTTCCAGCTGATGTTCTGCGCCACCACGGCGTCGATCGTGTCGGGCACCCTGGCCGAGCGCATCAAGCTGTGGCCGTTCCTGATCTTCGTCGCGATCCTGACCGGTATCATCTACCCAATCGAGGCGTCGTGGGAGTGGGGCACCGGCTGGCTCGACGACATGGGCTTCTCCGACTTCGCCGGCTCGACCCTGGTGCACGCGGCCGGCGGCTGGGCCGCGCTGGCGGGCGCCATCGTGCTGGGCGCGCGCAAGGGCAAGTACGACGAAAAGGGCGGCGTCAACCCGATGCCGGGCTCGAACCTGGCGCTGGCCACGCTCGGCACCTTCATCCTGTGGCTGGGCTGGTTCGGCTTCAACGGCGGCTCGCAGCTTGCCATGGGTACGGCCAACGATGTGGCCGACGTCAGCCGGATCTTCGTCAACACCAACGTAGCGGCGGCGTCTGGCGCCATCGCAGCGCTGATCCTGACCCAGTTGCTGTACGGCAAGGTCGACCTGACCATGGTGCTGAACGGCGCCCTGGCGGGCCTGGTCTCGATCACCGCCGAGCCGCTGGCACCGACGCAGCTTTTGGCGATCATCATCGGTTCGATCGGCGGCGTGATCGTGGTCTTCACGGTGCCGCTGCTGGACAAGATGAAGATCGACGACGTGGTCGGCGCGATCCCTGTCCACCTGTTCGCCGGCATCTGGGGCACCCTGGCGGTGGCCATCAGCGCCCCCGAGGTGCTGGTCGCGCAGATCGTGGGCATCCTGGCCATCGGCGCCTTCGTGTTCATCTCCTCGCTGATCGTCTGGTTCATCCTGGCCAACTCGGTCGGTATCCGGGCGACCGAGGAGGAGGAGCAGGTCGGCATGGACAGTGCGGAGCTGGGTCTGGAGGCATACCCCGAGTTCGGCAAGGGATCGCAATTCGTCTGACCCGCCGCGTCATCCGATCCCCCATCGGGGGTCTTCCCGGGGATGGGCGCCCTGCGGCACCCATCCCACCTCAAACGGCGGGGCCACCCGCCGTTTTTTTTACGCCTCTGCTGCCCCTCTCGCGGCGCCCACTGCAGCGCCCATTGCAGCCCCCATTGCAGTGCCGTGATCGGCGCCTAATCTCACCGCCATGAAAGCGTTTCCCCTGTTTCTCAATGTCGTCGATCGGCCCGTCGTGATCGTGGGCGGGGGCGAGCAGGCGGCGCAGAAGGCCCGGCTCGCCGGCAAGACCGATGCGCGCCTGGTGCTGATGGCGCCCGCGCTGGTGCCCGAGCTCGCCGCGCGGGTGGCCGGCGGCGCGCGCCACGTGCCGGCAGTGGTGGACAACGGCGGCTTTCGCGGCGCGCCGCTGGCCTTTGTGTGCACCGGATGCGCCGGGGCAGATGCCGCCATCGCCGCCGTGGCGCAGGATCTGGGCGTGTTGGTGAACGTGGTCGACCGGCCCGATCTCTGCGACGTCACCACGCCCGCGATCGTCGACCGCGACCCCGTGGTGGTCGCCATCGGGACCGAGGGGACCGCGCCAGTGCTGGCGCGCCAGATCAAGACCGCGCTCGAGACGCTGCTCGAGCCCAGCCTCGGCGCGTTCGCCGCCCAGATGGGACGCCTGCGCCCGGCGGTCGAGCGTGCGGTGCCCAGAGCACGGCGCCGCGCGTTCTGGGAATGGGCGTTCGATACGCCGCGGCGACTGTTCACGGGCGGCGACACGGCGGCGGCGGACCGGGCGATCGCCGGTGCGCTGCAGGCCGGCGGCCCGCCCAGCAACCGCGCGGGCCTGGTCAGCCTGGTCGACGTCGCGCACGGCGAGGCCGACCTGATGACGCTGCGCGCCGTCGCCCGCCTGCAGTCGGCCGATCTGATCGTGCACCAACCCGCGGTGCCCGCCGCGATCCTGGAGCTCGCCCGCCGCGATGCCGAGCGGTTCGCGACGCCCAGCCTGCGCGATGCGCTGCCGCTGGTGCGCGAGACGGCCGAAGCGGGCGACCGGGTGGTGCTGCTGTCGACCCACCTGCCGACCGAAACGATGGCGTTCGGCGCACTGCAAAAGCCCGGGCTGGCGGTCGAGGTGGTGGGCCCCCTACCGGCCACCGCGCGGGGTGCGGCCTGAGCGAGCGGGCCGCCCGCTCAGCCGTAATCGCGCGCGCCAAAGATCGCCGAGCCAACGCGCACGCAGGTCGCCCCCAGCGCCACCGCCTGCTCGAAGTCGCCGCTCATGCCCATCGACAGACCGTCCAACCCATTGCGCCCGGCAATCTTGGCGAGCAGCGCAAAGTGCAGCGACGGCGCCTCGTCGACCGGCGGGATGCACATCAAGCCGCGGACGTCGAGATCCAGTCCCCGGCACTCGGCGACGAAAGCGTCTGCGTCCTCGGGCATGACACCGGCCTTCTGCGGCTCGGCGCCGGTGTTGATCTGCAGATAGACGGGCAAGCTACGCCCTGTCTCCTGGAACAGTTCAGCGAGCTTCCGGGCAAGCTTCGGCCGGTCCACCGACTGGACGACATCGAACAGACCGATGGCCTGGCGCACCTTGTTGGTCTGCAGCGGGCCGATCAGGTGCAGCTCGATCCCGGGATAACGCTCGCGGAAAGCGGGCCACTTGTCAGCCGCCTCCTGCACGCGGTTCTCACCGAACACCCGCTGGCCGGCATCCAGCACCGCCTCGACCCGCTCCAGCGGCTGGACTTTGGACACAGCGACGAGCTGCACGGTCGCCGGGTCGCGCCCCGCCGCTGTCGCCGCCCGGTCCAGCCGCGCCCGGATCTCGGCCAGGCCGCTCACGCCTTGGCCGCCACGGCGTCGACCTCAGCCTGCATTTCCGGCCAGTAGCGGGCGATGGTCGGCGCAAAGCCGGTGCTGAGACGCGCGACCTGGGCGGGGCTCAGCGTGTCGCGCCAACTGCCGACCTGGCCCTTGGCAAAGAAGCTCTTCATGTGGGCGGGACGCTCGATGAAGCCCTTCTCCTCTTCCTGGCGCTTCAGCGCATCGAACGAGGTCGCGGCCATGGCGCGGCGGAACGCGGCCTTGTCGAGCGTGAGCCCGAAGAAGGCGATCAGCGCCCGGAAGGTCGCGTCGGTCGCCGCGATCATATCCTCGTAGCGCATCACGTGATGCTGCAGGCCCGGCGCGCCGGTCCAACTGGCGATATGGTCGTCCCAGCGGCCCACGACCTCGAAGATACCGGCGGGCGAGGCGTTCTTGGCCTCGGGGTTCAGCATGATGTCGATCGTCTTGTCGACCGACAGACCCAGGTGCCGGCTGTAGGACTGGCAGACATCGAAGGGGTTGCGGATCAGGTACAGCGCCCCCGCCGTCAGCCCCGGCGGGATCAGCGGATAGACGCCGATACTGCCCAGCCGGGAATGCGTTTTGACGAAATGCTGCGTCGGCTTGGACCGCGCGATCAGCAGCAGCGCCTTCTGGCGGATGCGCAGCCATTCGTCGAAATCCTTCGCCTGGAACGGGGTGCGGCCCGATGCCGTCTCGTAGAAGTCGGCGCGCACGTCACCGGTGGTGAAGCGGCGCAAGGTGTTGATATCGGGCGCCTGTTCGGGCGGGAGGAAATAGGTCGCCAGGAACGAGCGCACCCACGTGTTGCCCGACTTTGGGTAGGACGCGAGCCAGATGATGCGGTGATCGCTCATGCCGCATAGCCCCGGAGCGACATGGCCTTGGCGTTGGCGGCGGCGAAACGGCTGGCCAACGCGTCGGGCACCGTGTCGCGCCACGCGCCGCTGCCGCCCGAGTGGAAGAAACGCTCGCTGCCGGGGCTGCGTTCGATGAAACCGTGCTTGGCCTCCTGCGCGCTGACCTCGTCGAACGACGAGAAACGGACCGCACGGTCCAGCCGCTCCTCGTCCATCGGCGCGCCGATATGCTGAACGACCCTGGCGAATTCCTCGTGCGGGCGGGCGAGCAGATCCTCGTAGCGCAACAGCAGCACGGGGAAATCGCGGTGGCGGGTCCACCCGCGCACATGTTCGGCCCAGCTCCCCAGGAATTGCGGCACGCTGTTGCTGTCGCCGATGATGCTGTGATCGGCACGGTCGAAGGCGGCGATCGTCTCCTCGATCGTCTGGGCATAGTGGCGGGCGAAGGAGCAGGCGACATCCAGCGGGTGGCGCATGATGTAGATCGCCGAGTGCGTGAGGTGCGCCGGGATGAGATCCACGCCGAACGCCTTGGTGCGCGCGTTATGGGTTTTGACGAAGTTGATGTCGGCATTATTGCCGGCGATCGAGGCCAGGACGCGGGGGCGCAGGGCGACGGTCTGCCGGGGGTCGGAGGGGTCGATGGGCCGGTCCGCCACCTTGGCATAGGTCTTGGGGACCGCGTCGCCGATGCCGATGCGGTGCACCTGGTTGATGGGCATCGGCGTGTCGGGATTGAACAGATAGTTGGCCAGGAAGATCCGCATCCAGGTATTCCCGGATTTCGGATAGGACGCGAGCCAGACGATATTGCGCTTGGGTGCCATGGGGATCCGACGGGGCGGTCGTTACGAACGGCGCCAGGGCGGGGTAGCGAACTTCAGAGGGTCGGACAAGCCGACGGCACCTCACGCACCCGCCGGTGCCGCGACGGTGTTGTGGATCGGCCCGGCAACGGCCCGCCGGGATGGGGTCAGAAGTCGACCTGGATCCCGGTGCCGATCACGAAGCCCTCGACATCGCTGCCGATGCTGGTGCCTGCCTCTGCCTCGCCAGGGCTGATCGGGTCGACGAACGCACCGAAGGCGCCGACGTCGACGCCCTGACCCAGGCGGTAGCGTAGGCCCGCGACGACCTTGTTGGTGTCGCCGTCGCCCATGGCGATCCCAGTCCCGCCGGCCACGCCGTCGTCCACGCGCTCACCCGCCAGATAGGAGAGTGAGAAGCCCCAGGGGCCGGTGTTGTAGGCGATGCCCACATCCCACCCCATGCTGTCGCCCGCGGTGAAGCCGATGTCCTTGCCGAGCGTGCTGTCGGCGAACGAGCCACCGATGGTGAAGCCGTGGAAGCCGACCGAGGCGCCGAAAGCATAGAGATCGCCGACGCTGCTGTCGGTGCCGGCGCCGAGCGCGAGACCCACGCGGCCCGAGACGGCGAGGTCGACCGAACCGAAGCGCTGCGCGTAGAGCGCGCTGACATCGGCGCTGCTGCCCTGCCCGTCGCCCGCGTTATCGAACGCCGGGTCGACGGCACCGACACCGGCGCCGAGGTGCAGACCGCCGAGCGACGGTGTAAAGTAGGTGAGACGCGAGACGCCGCGGTCGCCCGCCTCGCCAAAGCCCGGCGTCGCGGTGACGGCGCGGTCGTCGCGGCGGTATTGGATGGCACCGATCTCGCCAGGACGACCATCGGCGGTCGCGGCGGAATGGCTGGTGGACGGATCGGTCAGCGGGCGCAGGGGCAGCACCGATTGCGCGCCCGCCGTACCGGCCAGCGCAATCGCCACAGCTGCCAAGATAGCTGCCCTCACGATCAGGTCCCCCTCTTCGTCCGCCTCCATATGTAGAATGCGATGGTGTCGGTAAAAGGTCAGTAAAAAGAAGAGGGGAGCGTTGCCGCTCCCCCCAAACTTTTCCGCGATGGTGCGGTGATCAGAAGCTGAGCGCGATGCCGGTGCCGATCACGAAGCCATCGACGTCGTTGCCCGAGGTCGCGACGAAGTCGCCCTCCAGATCGAACCCGGTACCGTCGCCCGCGTCCTCCTCAAAGTCCACGTAGGCGCCGAAGACGTTGAGGTCGACACCCTGGGCCAGCGAATAGTTGACGGCAGCGACGAAGATATCGACTTCTTCGTCGAGACCGAAGGCAGCGTTTTCGTCGTCGACGTTGCTGCCGTGCAAGTAGCTGAACGAGAAGCCCCAAGGCCCGGTCTCGTACGCCACACCAACGTCAAACGACTGACCGTCGTCGGTGCCCGCGTTGTTCTGCTCGGCGAACGAGGCGCCCACCGTGAAGCCCGCGAACCCTAGGGTACCGCCAACACCATAGACCTGCGAGTTGTCGAGGCCATCCGGCGAGCTCGCCGTGATGCCCCAGCGGCCGTAGACGGCGACATCGATCGGGCCGAACGACTGGACGTAGTTGGCGCCGATGTCGATGAAGTTGCCGAAGGCGTTGTTCTCGTCGACCTGGATGTCGTTGTCTTCGTTGGCGTCGCGGGCGTAGGAGAAGCCCACCTGAATGCCGACCAGACGCGGCGTGAAGTAGGTGATGCGCCCCACGTCGTTGTTGCGCCGGTTCTCGAGGTTAGTCGAGTACAGGGTGCCACGGAAGGTGTCGTCACCCGTGGCCACCGGCCCACCCGATGCGGCAGAACCGGCGTTGCCCGAGAACGGGATGAAGGCGGTCAGCGTTCCCGAGTTGTGACCGTTCACCGACACCGACGGGGCGCCGATCTTCATGATGTAGCCGGCCGAGTTCTCCGACCCGATCAGGATCCGGCCGAACGAGCCCGAGATGAAGACGAAGCTTTCGTCGATCTGGTCGCCGCCGCTGTTACCTTCGAGCTGGACGTTGGCGCCAAACCGGATGCCGTTGTCCAAGGTGATCGAGGGCAGGAAGAAGATTTCCGTGTCCGACACGGTGTCGACGCCGTCGAAATCCTCATCGACGAGACCGTCAACATCGGACGTGGCGAAACCGATCTGCTGGGTGGAGTAGCCGCCGACGCGAACTTCCCATTCCGCAGCCGAGGCGTTGCTGGTGTACGCAGCGACGAGCGCGAGCGCACTGGTGCTCAGGAGAACCTTTTTCATCGAGTCCCTCATTCGGTCCCACACTAGTTTGCTGGCTACCGGCGCCGAAATGGCATTGCCCACTGGACCGTCGCCTTGCATTGCCTATCCACCTTGCGCCCTGCTGGATCAATGTCGTTCGGGACCGGCGGGGGCGGTCTCCGAGGCTCGGTGCATTTTCGCAACATCAATGCTGGCAACGGAATCACATGTCTAACGGGTCCGGCTGCAGCGTTTTCGGTATGCGCTGCGAGCGCCCGCACGCGGCCTGCAAGGCAGGCGCCGCACCCGTCGGCTGGCGCCGGTCCGCGGCCTCTCGCCCGGCCCGGCGCGCGACGGATGCTTGCGGAGACTCCGCGCTCTGTTAAGACGCTTCGACGCGAAGCGCAGAGACGAGGATCGCGAGCAGCGGATCAGGAGGGCGCGATGCCGATGGCGCGTTGGGTAATGGTGGCGGCCGCCGTAGTGGGCGCGGGTACGGTAGCGGGATGCAGCGGCAACTATGCCGAGCGCGAACAGGCCGAGCCGCCCGACATCGCGCGCGCGCCCGAGATCAGGCGGCAGAATGCGCCTTCGGTCTTTGGCGATGACGGGATCGTGTTCGGCAGCCGCGGCGTCGGCAGCACCACGACCGACAACCCGCTGGGCAGCCTGCTGGGCGGCAGCACCGAGCCCAGCGCCGGCGCGATACCGGTCAACCGCTTTCTGTGGCAGGCGTCGCTGGACACGCTGTCGTTCCTGCCGCTGGCCTCGACCGATCCTTTCACCGGCGTGATCGCGACCGATTGGGGCGCGGCACAGGCCGCCCCGGGCGAACGCTTCAAGGTCACGGCCTATATCGTGGACACCGCCCTGTCGGCGGCGTCGCTGCGGGTCGCGGTGTTCCGCGAGATCCGCGACGAGAGCGGCGCCTGGGTGCCCGCGGCGGTGAGCGCCGAGACGCCGCGCCAGATCGAGGATGCCATCCTGACCCGCGCGCGGCAGATCCGGCTGGCCGAGAACGGCGTCTCGGACACCGGCTGACGGGCAGGGCGCACATCGCGGGCGCGCGTCTGGGGCGCGCACGCGCGGACGGCGCTGCACCGGGGCTACAGGGACAGAGGCAGAGGCCCGCCGCACGGTCGCCGGCCGATCAGGACACACGAAGGACCCAGCGGATGTCCCGCTACAACGCCGCCGAGGCGGAACCGAAATGGCAGGCGATTTGGGACGAGATGCGCGCCTTCGAGGTAGCGACCGACCCTGAGCGCCCGAAGTACTACGTGCTGAACATGTTCCCCTATCCCTCGGGGCGGATCCACATGGGGCACGTGCGCAACTACACCATGGGCGACGTCATCGCGCGCTACAAAAAAGCGCGAGGCTTCAATGTGTTGCACCCCATGGGGTGGGACGCGTTCGGGATGCCGGCCGAGAACGCGGCGATGGCACGGGGCGAACATCCGGGCGTTTGGACCCGGTCTAACATCGCGGCGATGCGCGCGCAGCTCAAGCGCATGGGGCTGTCCTACGACTGGACCCGCGAGTTCGCGACCTGCGATCCCGAGTATTATGCCCACCAGCAGGCGCTGTTTCTGGATTTCCTGGAGGCCGGGTTCGTCTATCGCCGCGACGCGATGGTGAACTGGGACCCCGTCGACATGACGGTGCTGGCCAACGAGCAGGTGATCGACGGCAAGGGCTGGCGCTCGGGCGCGCCGGTCGAGCGGCGCTCGCTGGTGCAGTGGTTCTTTCGCATCTCGGACATGGCGGACGAGCTGCTGGAGGCCATCGACGGGCTGGACGCCTGGCCCGACAAGGTGCGCCTGATGCAGGCCAACTGGATCGGCAAGTCGCGCGGCCTGCGCTTTACCTTCCAGACCCGCGGCGCGCCGGCGGGGCACGAGAGCCTGGCCGTCTACACAACCCGGCCCGACACGCTGATGGGCGCAAGTTTTGCCGCGATCTCGGCAGACCATCCGCTGGCGCTGGCGTTGGCGGAGGTATCGCCCGAGATCGCGGCCTTCTGCGCCGAATGCCGCAAGACGGGCACGTCGGAGGAAGCGCTGGAGAAGGCCGAGAAGCTGGGTCTGGATACCGGCATCACCGTCGTCCACCCGCTGGACCCCGAATGGCAGCTGCCGGTCTGGATCGCAAACTTCGTGCTGATGGACTATGGCACCGGGGCGATCTTTGCGGTGCCCGCGCACGACCAGCGTGATCTGGATTTCGCGCGCAAGTACGGCCTGGCGGTGATCCCCTGCTATGCGCCGGCCGAGAGCGAGACGTTCGAGATCGACGCCGACGCGTACGTGCCGCCGAAGACCGAGCCCGTGCGCTATGTGAACTGCCACGTCGGCACCGGCCGGATGACGGCCGAAGAGGCGATCGACCGCTCGATCGCCCACGCCGAGACGGGTGGCTACGGCGAGGGCCAGACACAGTATCGACTGCGCGACTGGGGCGTCAGCCGCCAACGCTATTGGGGCTGCCCAATCCCGGTCGTGCATTGCGACACCTGCGGTGTGGTGCCGGTGCCCAAAGAGGATCTGCCGATCCGCCTGCCCGAGGATGTCGACCTGTCGCTGCCCGGCAACCCGCTGGAACGGCACCCGACGTGGAAACAGGTGCCTTGTCCGCGCTGCGGGGATGCGGCGCGTCGCGAGACCGACACGATGGACACGTTCGTCGACTCGTCCTGGTACTTTGCGCGCTTTACCGCGCCCGAGGCCGACACGCCGACGGATGCGGCCGCGGCGCAGTACTGGATGAACGTCGACCAGTACATCGGCGGGGTCGAGCACGCGATCCTGCACCTGCTGTACTCGCGCTTCTTTGCGCGGGCGATGGCGCGGACAGGCCATCTGACCGAGGATAACATCGAGCCGTTTTCGGCGCTGTTCACCCAGGGCATGGTCTGCCACGAGACCTACGCGCGCGAAGGCGTGCCCGAGCCTGCCTGCTGGGCCGCGCCCGAGGAGTTGGCCGAGGACGGTGCCGGCGGGTACCGCCATGCCGAAACGGGCGAGCGCATCGTGGTGGGCCCGGCGGTCAAGATGTCGAAGTCCAAGAAGAACGTGGTGGATCCCGACGACATCATCGCCCAGTTCGGCGCCGACACCGCGCGCTTCTTTATGCTGTCGGACAGCCCGCCCGAGCGCGATGTCGAGTGGACGGCGGCGGGGGTCGAGGGCGCCTGGCGCTTTGTCCAGCGGGTATGGCGCATGGCCGACGGGCTGCAGGCGCCCGCGGTGGGCGGCGGCGGCGCGGGCGGGGGCGGCGCGGGCGGGAGCGGCGCGGGCAACCACGGCGTCGCGCCGACCGAGATGGCCCTCGCAGCGCAGGCGCTGCGGCGCCAGACGCACAAGACCATCGCCGACGTCACCTCGGACATCGAGGGATTTGTGTTCAACAAGGCCGTGGCGCGGCTCTACGAGCTGGCCAACGCGTTGGCGAAAGCAGCCGACCGCGCGGGCGAGGCGGGCATGGACCATGCCCGGCGCGAGGCGATGGAGACGCTGCTGCGGCTGATGAACCCGATGGCCCCGCACGTGACCGAAGAGATCTGGCAGGCGCTGGGCAACGCTACCCGGTTGGTCGACATGCCCTGGCCCGAGGCCGATGCGGCGCTGGTGGAGGACGAGGTGATCGTCCTCCCGGTCCAGGTGAACGGCAAAAAGCGCGCCGAGCTGACGGTTGCCAAGGATGCGGCCAGGGACACAGTGGCCGACCAGGCGTTGGCACTGTCGGAGGTGGCGCGCTTTCTGGACGGCAAGGCGCCGAAGAAGGTGATCGTCGTGCCCGGACGGATCGTGAATGTGGTGGTCTGACGGATCTGCCGGCCGCGGCTCGCGCCGCCGCGCGCTGCGTCTGGCGGCGGGGGGCGGGTTGATGGCACTGATGGCGGGCTGCTTCCGCCCGATGCTGGCCGAACAGTCGCCGTCGCAGGCCGTGGTGGGCGAGATCGTCCTGCCCGATATCGACAGTCGGCTGAGCCGTGTGTTGGTGCGCCGGCTGGAAGATCGCCTGGGCCGTGGCGGGCCGAACGCCGTGTACCGCCTGGAGGTCGACCAGCAATTGGCCAAGCGCGGTCTGTTGGTCGCGCAGGACAACGCGATCACCCGCATCCAGCTCTTGGCCTCGGCCACCTACCGACTGTTCCGGGTGGGCGAAGCCGAGCCTGCACTGTCGGGCACGGTGCGTGCCGAGGCGGGCTATGACGAGACCACGTCGCTGTTCGCCTCGCGCGCGGCGGAGCGGGACGTGGAGGAACGGCTGTCGCGCGAGATCGCCGAGCAGATCGCCCGCCGGATCCTGGCCCGGGCCGGGCGGCTGCAGCCGGCCTGATCCGACAGCCGCGATGGTCAAGCTGCAAGGGGCGGCCGCGGCCAGGGTGTGCGAACGGCCGGATCCGGCACTGTCGGGCTATCTGTTGTACGGGCCGGATGCGGCGTTCACGGCCGACCGACGGCGCGCGCTTGCGTCCGCGCTGCAGGCCAGCGGCTCGTTCGTCCCCAGCCGGCTCGAAGCCGCGGACGCCCGGCGCGATCCCGCGGCGCTGTACGATACGCTGCGCGCGGTGGGCTTCTTTGCCGACCGGCCGCTGGTACTGCTGACCGGTGCCGGCGACGGGCTCGCACCGACCGTCCAGGCGGCGGTCGAGGGATTGGCGCCCGAAGACGGGGTGCTGGTGGTCGAAGCTGGGGCGCTGACCCCGCGCTCGGCCCTGCGCGCGCTGTTCGAGAAGCGGAAACACCTGGCGGCGGTCGCGCTGTTCCCCGATCCGATGGACCCGGCCGAGATCGCCGGGGCCCTGAGCGCCGCGGGCCTGGCGGCCGGGATCGCGCCCGACGCGCTGGACCTGCTGGCCGCCCACGCGCGTGAGAGCGACCGCGGGTCGTTTGCGCGCCTGCTGGACGTGGTGACCATCGCGGGGGCGGATCGGTCGGCGCCGCTGGACGCCGAGACGGTGGCAGCCCTGTTACCGGCGACGGCCGAGACCGAAACCGCGGCGCTGGCGCTGGCGGTGATGAGCGGCCGACCGGACCGTGCCGTCCGCCTGCTGGGTCGGCTGGCGGCGACCGGGGTGGCGCCCAGTACCCTGGCGATCCAGCTGGGCGCAGTGTTTGCCACGGCGCTGCGGCATGCGGTGAAACCCGGCGGTGCGCTGAAGGCGCTGACTGCCGCGCGGTTCCCCCCGGCGATGCGGTCGGTCTATGACACGGCGGCGCGGCGCTGGACAGCGGCGGGCCTGGAAGACGCGGTGATGACGCTCCAGGCCTGCGAGCGGACGATGCGGTCATCGGGTCCCGCACTCGCCGACCGGCCGGATCGGGCGATGCTCGAGCGGGCGATCCTGCGCCTGGCGATGGTGGCGGCGCGGTGACGATTAGCGCGTGAGCTTTTCGCAGAGACGGTCGAGTTCCTCGAGATCGCGATAGCGGATGCGGAGCTCGCCGGACCCGTCCGGCTGGGGCGCGAGCTGCGCATGCATGCCGATGGCGGCGCTGAGATCCCCCTCCAACTGGCGGGTATCCGCGTCCTTGGCAGCGGGCGCCGACGGCCGACGGGGCCGGGCCAGGCCGGGCGCCCCGCCGCGGGCCAGCGCCTCGGTCTGGCGCACGGTCAGCCCTTCGGCCACAACGCGGGCCGCCAACGCCTCGGGCTCGGGCGCCGAGAGCAGCGCACGGGCGTGGCCGGCCGAGAGTGCGCCCGAGACAAGGTGGACGCGCACCCCCTCGGGCAAGGTCGCAAGGCGCATCGTGTTGGCCAGGTGACTGCGGCTTTTGCCGACGATCTTGGCGAGCGCCACCTGGGTGTAGCCGAAGCGTTCAACGAGCTGGATATAGCCCTCGGCCTCCTCGATCGGGTCCAGATCCTGACGCTGTACGTTCTCGACGATGGCCACTTCCAACACGGTGCGATCATCGAACGGCCGCACCAGGGCCGGCAGCCGGTGAAGCTGCGCCAATTGCGCCGCACGCCACCGTCGTTCACCAGCAACTATTTGATATTGCTCGGATTTATCGGGATGCGGGCGGACGATGATAGGCTGGATAACACCCCGTTCGCGGATCGATGCGGCGAGTTCCTGGAGCTCGGCCTCGGGAAAGCGGCGACGCGGCTGGGCGGGATTGGCATGGATGAGTTCGATGGGGATGGTATCGGCGCTGGCGGGCGCGGCGGCCGTCTCGGTCGCAGCGACCAGCGGCTGAACATCGCCCAGCAGTGCCGAGAGACCGCGGCCGAGTGTGCGTCTGTCGCCCTGTCGTGCCATCCTCAGGCCCCCGCCATCGACGCCGCCCCGTGCCGGCGCAGCACCTCCTGCGCCAGCTTGCGATAGGCCAAGGCCCCTGCACTGTCTCGATCATAGGTCAGCACCGGTGCGGCGTGACTGGGTGCCTCGGACAGGCGCACGTTGCGCGGGATGATGGTGTCATAGACCTGGCGACCCAAATTCTCGCGCACATCCATGGCCACTTCGGCCGAGAGGTTGTTGCGCCGGTCGTACATGGTGAGCAGGATCCCCTCCATCGCCAGAGCCGGGTTCAACCGCTGCTGCACGCGCTTGATGGTGGCGAGTAACTGGGACAGACCCTCGAGCGCGAAGAACTCGCACTGCAGCGGCACCAGCACGCTGTCGGCCGCCGTCATGGCGTTGACGGTGAGGATGTTCAGCGATGGTGGGCAGTCGAGCAGCACATAGTCAAAGCGCGTGACGGCAGCGTCGTGCCCGCGGCCGAGGGCGCGGCCCAGCCGTTGGGCGCGCTGCGGGTCGTCGATAAGCTCGGTGTCGAGGCCGGCCAGATCGGCGCTGGCGGCGACAAGGTGCAACCCCTCCTGCCGGCAGGCCGCGATGCAGCGCTCCAGCGGTGCGCTGAGCGTGAGCAGGTCGTAGGCGGTCGTTCGCCGATCGCCCTGAAAAAAGCCGAGGCCGGTGGACGCGTTTCCCTGCGGATCGAGGTCGATCAGCAGCACGCGCTGTTTCTGCTCGGCAAGGGCCGCACCCAGATTGATCGTCGTCGTCGTCTTGCCAACGCCGCCTTTCTGGTTCGCCAGGGCGATCACGCGCGGTGTCGGTGGGGACGACGGGACGTCGATCATAGGCGAGCGCGGACCTCGGTGATGGCGAGAACGACACCCTCGGCGTCGGTGCGGCTGGGGTGTGCGGCACAGCTCATATGCCAAGACGCCCGCGCCGCGGTCAATTCGGAATGGTGCCCACGTCCCTTTGGCAACAGATAGACGGTGCGCGCGTGGCCATGGCGCGCGGCCAGCGGCAGCAGGCGGTCCAGGGGCGCGAGCGCGCGGGCCGACACGATGTCGGCCCCTTGGGCGGGGGCCTGCTCGATCCGATCGACGAGCACGGTGACGTCCAGATGCATCAATTGCGCGGTGGTGGTCAGGAACGCGGCCTTGCGGCTGTCGCTCTCGATCATGGTAACGCGCAGATCCGGCCGCTCGACCGCCGCCTGCGCCGCGATCACCAGTCCCGGAAACCCACCACCCGACCCCAGGTCGACCCAATGCCTGGCGCTCGGCAGCGCGAGGCGCCATAGCTGCGCGCTGTCCAGCACATGGCGGCGCCAGGCATCGGAGATCGACCCGGGCGCGACCAGGTTGATCCGACGGTTCCAGCGTCCAAGCGTCTCGACCAGGATGTCCAGGCGCTCCAACGTTTCACGTGAAACACCGAGCGCCGCGACCGCCTCGCGGCTCACGCCGATTTCCGCGTGCGCCGTTCGCTGGCCGCCATCACCAGGAGCAATGCGGCGGGGGTCATGCCCTCGATGCGCCGGGCGGCGCCGACGGTGTGCGGCCGTACCGCCGCCAGCTTGTCGCGCAGCTCGGCCGACAGCCCGGCCAGGGCGTGGAACGCAAGATCGGGGTTCAGCGGGAGCGCGTCGTCGGCCGAAAGGCGCGCAATATCAGCATCCTGCCGCGCAACATAGGTGTCGTAGCGTGCTTCGATCTGCAGGAGTTCGGCCGTCCCGGCATCGGCGGTGGCAAGATCGGGCGCCGCCGGTGTCAGCTGCGCCAGCGTCACGTCGGGCAGCGCAAGCAAAGCCATACCGTCGCGCCGCTGACCATCGTCGTTGACCGCAATACCGAGCGCTGCGGCCTGTTTGGGCGAGAGCGAGAGCGCCCGCAGACCCTCTCGCACCGTATCCAGCCGTGCCATCTTGGCCTCAAAAGCCTCGGCAGCGCGGCCCGTGACCAGCCCGCGGTGGATCGCCAGCGCGGTCAGTCGCTGATCGGCGTTATCAATGCGCAGCCGCAGGCGGAATTCGGCGCGAGACGTAAACATCCGATAGGGCTCGGTGACGCCTTGCGACACCAAATCGTCGATCATCACGCCTATGTAGCCGTCGGCCCGCCCCACCTGCAGCGGCGGCGCATCGCACACCGCCAGCGCGGCATTCGCACCGGCGAACAATCCCTGGGCCGCGGCCTCCTCGTACCCGGTAGTGCCATTGATCTGCCCCGCCAGGTACAGACCGGCGATCTCGCGATGCTGCAGCGACGGGCCCAGCGTGCGCGGATCCACATAATCGTACTCGATGGCGTAGCCTGGCTGGGCAATCTCGACCGCTTCCAGCCCGCGGATCGTGCGCAGGAACGCAACCTGCACATCCGCCGGCAGCGAGGTCGATACGCCGTTCGGATAGATCAGATCGGTGGTAAGCCCCTCAGGCTCCAGGAAAATCTGGTGAGCCTCACGCTCGGCAAAGCGCGTCACCTTGTCCTCGATCGACGGGCAATAGCGCGGACCGGGGCCCGAGATGCCGCCGCTGTACATCGCGCTGTCGCGCAGATGCGCGCGGATCACGTCGTGCGTGGCCGGATTGGTGTGCGTGATATGACACGGCACCTGCGACGTAGCAGGGGCGCGCGTCGCGAAGGAGAGGAAGACGGGATCGTCGTCGCCCGGTTGCGGCTGCAGCGCGGTAAAATCGATGCTGCCACGGCGCAAACGGGCGGGCGTACCCGTCTTGAGGCGGCCCATCGCGAACGCTGCCTCGCGCAACCGCGCGGACAGTCGGCTCGCAGCGGCCTCGCCCATGCGCCCGGCGGCGTGCCGCTGGTGCCCGATATGGACGACACCGCCCAGAAACGTGCCCGTCGTCAACACCACTGCGGCTGCGTCGATCCGCCCGGCATCGGTCTCGACGCCCACAACGCGACCACCCTCGACGGCCAGATCGATCACTTCGGCCGCAATGACTTGAACGGGGCTGCCGGCCAGCAGCGCTTGTGCCTTGGATCGGAACAGCGCTCGGTCACACTGTGCCCGGGGGCCGCGCACGGCGGGTCCTTTGCGCCGGTTCAGCAGGCGAAACTGGATACCGGCGGCATCCGCGATCGAGCCCAATGCACCGCCCAGCGCATCGACCTCGCGCACCAAATGCCCTTTGCCGAGGCCGCCAACCGCCGGATTACACGACATTTCGCCGATCCGGTCCGGGCGCAGTGTCACCAGCGTCGTCGGCACACCCAGCCGGGCGCTGGCCAATGCCGCCTCCAGCCCAGCATGGCCGCCGCCGACGACCACCACGCCCTCTCCATGTTGCTGTTTCACGTGAAACACCGTCATTTCCCGAGGCAGAAACGGCCGAACACCTCGGCTAACACGTCGTCCGGCGAGGTCCTGCCGGTCAAGTGCTCCAACGCCGCCAGCGCCGCCCGCAGCTCCTCAGCCAGCAATTCCGTCTCGCCTTGGCTGGTCGCGCGCGCCAAGGCCTCGGCCGCGGCCCCAACGACCCCCCGCTGACGGAGCGAAATCACCGACGATGCACGGGACGCCCGCTCGCCCAGGATACCCGCGACCGTCCGGCGCAATTCCGGCAGCCCAGCACCGGTGACGGCCGAAACAGCCCCGACGCGCGGCATCAAATCGCCCTTAACGGCGACCGAGAGATCCCCGTCGTGCCACAACGCCGCCGCTTCCCCCGGCAACGGCGCGTCGGGCGCATCCAGGAACAGGCGCAGATCGGCGGCTGCGGCCCGGGTCAGGGTGCGCGCGATCCCCGTCGCTTCGACAGCGCCCACATCGTCACCCGAGCGCAGCCCCGCCGTATCGACCAACGTTACCGGCAAACCGTCCAGCGACAGCGAGACCTCGACGAAATCCCGCGTCGTGCCCGGCTCAGCCGCAGTAATGGCAGCCTCGTGCCCAGCCACGGCGTTCAAAAGAGTGGATTTCCCGGCGTTCGGCGCGCCGATCAAGACCACCTCGTACCCGTCGCGCAGCCGCATCGCCGCGGCCTGGCCCGCCAATGCCTCGGCCATCGACACCGCGACCTGATCGATCCGCTGGCGAACCTCGGGCGAAACGTCTTGGGGCACATCCTCATCGGCCCAGTCGATCGTCGCCTCGACCAGCGCCAGCGCTGTCGCCAGGCTTCTGCGCCACGTGTCGGCCAACGCAGACAGACCACCGCCAAAAGCGCCAAGTGCCTGATGACGCTGTGCTTCCGTCTCTGCTGTCAGCAGATCACCCAGGGCCTCGACCTTCACCAGATCGAGTTTGCCGTTCAGGAAAGCACGCCGGGTGAACTCGCCCGGTTCCGCCGCAGTACACCCCGGTACTGCTGCAAGCGCCGCCAACACACCGTCCACGACGGCGCGAGAGCCGTGACAGTGCAACTCGGCCAAATCCTCTCCCGTCGCACTGGCCGGGCCGGGAAACCAGAGCACCAGCGCCTCGTCCAAGACATGGCCGGTGGCATCGATCAGCCGACGCTGGCTGGCGCGGCGCGGGGCTGGCACGGCCCGCCCGGTCAATGCCGCCACGGCGCTTGCAGCCGCGGGCCCCGTCACCCGGATCACCGCTATCGCCGCAATGCCCGGCCCCGACGCCAAGGCAAAGACCGTCTCCATGCCCGTCCCCAGTGTTCAGTCGCTACTTGACCGCCGAGGCTGGCCACCGCTCCCTGCGCGTCGAAAACCAGCCGGGAGGGAACGATGGCCGAGATAAACGCGATCCGCATGCAAGAGACCGGCGGCCCCGAGGTTATGGAACTCGTGGCACTCCCACAGCCCAGCCCAGGTCCTGGCGAAGTTTCGGTTCGCCATGCGGCCATCGGCGTCAACTTTATCGATACCTACCACCGCTCCGGCCTTTACGGCGTGCCGCTCCCCTCCGGCATCGGGCTCGAGGGTGCAGGCACCGTAGAAGCGGTCGGCGACGGCGTCGACACGCTCGCTATCGGTGACCGTGTTGCCTACTGCTCGGGCCCCATAGGCGCCTATGCCGATGCCCATGTCATCAAGGCCGACCGCGCCGTTTCGCTGCCATCCAACATCGGTCTCGAGCAGGCCGCCGCCAGCCTGCTGAAAGGCCTCACCGTCCAGTACCTGATCCGCCGCATCCACGCCTGCGGCCCAGAGGACACCGTTCTCTTCCACGCGGCGGCCGGCGGTGTGGGCCAGATCGCGATGCAGTGGCTCCGCGCGCTCGGGACCACCGTCATCGCCACCGCCAGCGGCCCCGAAAAAGGCGCCATCGCCAAAAGCCTCGGCGCTGCCCACGTGATCGATTACCGCACTGAACCAGTCGCCGAGCGCGTTCGCGACCTTACCGGGGGCAAGGGCGTCCGCGTCGTCTACGACGGTGTCGGCAAAGACACCTGGCTCGCGTCGCTCGACAGCCTGCAACCCTTGGGCATGATGGTGAGCTTCGGCAACGCAAGCGGCCCCATCACTGGTGTCGATCTCGGGATCCTGGCGGCGAAGGGTTCGCTCTTCCTGACGCGCCCCACGCTGCTGCACTACACCGCCACGCGCGCCGATCTCCAAACCGCTGCCGATGACTTCTTTGGTGCCATCGCGGCTGGATCCATCGTTATCGATCCACCCACCAGCTACCCGCTCGGCGACGCTGTTGCAGTTCATCACAAACTTGAGCAGCGCGAGACGACTGGCAGCGTGATCCTTACGCCTTCCTAAGCATTCATCGAGTCGAAAAACTCGGAATTGGTCTTCGTCTGCTTCATCTTCGACAGCAGGAATTCGATAGCATCCGTCGTTCCCATCGGATTTAGTATCCGTCGAAGAACATACATCTTGGTAAGGTCTTGCTTCGAAACCAGAAGATCTTCCTTACGTGTCCCGCTTTTCAAAATATCGATTGCTGGGAACACACGCTTGTCAGCGACCTTTCGGTCAAGAACCAACTCGCTGTTACCGGTACCTTTGAACTCTTCGAAAATCACCTCATCCATCCGGCTGCCCGTATCGATCAGCGCCGTGGCGATGATCGTCAGCGAACCGCCTTCCTCGATGTTTCGCGCAGCACCGAAAAACCGTTTCGGCCGCTGCAGTGCGTTCGCGTCCACACCGCCCGTCAGCACCTTGCCGCTGGAAGGCACCACCGTGTTGTACGCCCGTCCCAGGCGTGTAATCGAGTCGAGTAGGATCACGACATCGCGTCCATGCTCGGTAAGCCGCTTGGCTTTCTCGATCACCATCTCGCTGACGGCCACATGCCGGGTCGCCGGCTCGTCAAAGGTCGACGACACCACCTCGCCCGCCACCGAGCGCTGCATGTCGGTCACCTCTTCCGGCCGCTCGTCGATGAGCAGCACGATCAGGTAACACTCTGGGTGATTGCGCTCGATCGAGTGGGCAATGTTCTGCAACAGCACCGTCTTACCGGTACGCGGCGGGGCGACGATCAGACAGCGCTGCCCCTTGCCGATGGGCGCGACCAGATCCATCACCCGCGCCGATTTGTCTCGGATCGTCGGGTCCTCGATCTCCATCGAGAGGCGCTGATCCGGGTACAGGGGCGTCAGATTGTCGAAATGGACCTTGTGCCGGGCCTTATCCGGATCTTCGAAATTGATCGTATTGACCTTCAACAGCGCAAAGTAGCGCTCGCCGTCCTTCGGTGCGCGGATCGGCCCTTCGACCGTGTCACCCGTGCGGAGCGCAAAACGACGGATCTGGTTCGGGGCGATATAAATATCATCAGGTCCTGGCAGATAATTAGCATCCGGTGAACGCAAGAAACCAAACCCGTCCTGCAGTACCTCCAGCACGCCGGAGCCGATAATCTCGACTTCCCGATCCGCTAATTCTTTCAGTATCGCAAACATCATATCCTGCTTGCGCAGGGCGGAGGCATTTTCTACCTCCAGCTCCTCCGCAAGGGCCAACAGCTCTGTCGGCGATTTCGTCTTTAATTCGGATAGTTTCTTTTGTTCGGTCATCGACAACCTAGACGATGGAGGGTGAGCACGACGCCGGGCCGAACGCAGCAAACCGGAAGCCGAACGCCTGCGTGCGATGGGCGCGGGGCCCAGGCGACTGGCAGGCAAGCAGGTGAGACAGCGCAGATATGGAGGCCGCGCTCCGCCTGTCAAACCCCCTCGGTATACACAGTGCCGTCACAGCACTGTTCTGGGGGTTCTGGATCGGTCAGGCGTGTCAGAATGTTCGCACGATCACCATCGCGACGATGACCAGCAACAGCACTGTCGGCACTTCGTTCATCGCCCGGTAATACCCGCCGGCCCGCTGGTTGGCGTTTTGCGCGAAACTTCGCGTCCAGCGCACCAGCGCATGGTGATAGACCGTCATGCCGATCACCGCCGCCGCCTTGACATAGGCCCAGCCATCATAGCGCCAATCCACCACGCCGGGCGTCAGCACCAGCGCGGTGCCGAAAATCCACGTCGCGACGCCAGCCGGGTTGATGATCACCTTCAGCAGCTTGTGCTCCATCACCTTCAGCGTCTCGTCGAGCTGGTCGCCCGCGCTCGCCCGCTCGGCGTGATAGACGAACAGGCGCGGCAGATAGAACAACCCCGCCATCCACGCGATGAACGACACGATATGCAGCGTCTTGGTGTACGGGTAGGCCACGGACAGCGTGTCCCAAAACACCGGTCGTCTCCTATCCTCAGCCTGTCCGGACCCGCTCCACCAGGCGGGTCACCGTCTCCGGGTCCACATCGGGCGTAATGCCGTGGCCCAGGTTGAAGATGTGCGGATAGCCGTGCATCTCGCGCAGGATCCGCGCCACCTCGGCATCCAGCGTCGGGCCGCCCAGCGACATCAGCATAGGGTCCAGGTTGCCCATGATCGGCTTGCCGCCCGCCACTTCGCGCGCCCACTCCAGCGGCATATGGTGATCCACCGCCACCGCCGTCACCCCGACCTCGGCCGCATACATCGCCAGCATCGGGCCCGCGCCCTTGGGGAAGCCGATGATCGGCACGGTGGGGTGTCGCTCGGACAGGGCGTCGACGATCTCCTGCACAGGCGCCATCGCCCAGGCCTGGAACTGCTGAGGGATGAGACTGCCAGCCCAACTGTCGAACAGCATCACCACCTCGGCACCGGCGTCGATCTGGCGCGACAGGTAGTGGGTCGTGGCCTCGGCGATCCGGTCGATCATCGCGCCAAAGCTCTGCGGGTCCTCCAGCGCCCAGCGCCGCGCCGGGGCCTGGTCCGGGGTTCCGCGCCCCGCTGCCATGTACGTCGCCACCGTCCACGGCGCGCCAGCAAAACCGATCAGCGTCGTCTCGCTCGGCAGCGATTTGGCGAGCCGTGCGACCGTCTCGTACACGGGCCCGAGCGTGGCGTCGATCTCCTCGACCGCGGTCAGCGCTGCAACGTCTCGCTCGTGCCCTTGCGGCCAGGCCATGCGCGGCCCCTCACCCTCGACGAACTCCAGATGCATCCCCAGCGCTTGCGGTACTAGCAGGATATCGGCGAACAGGATCGACGCGTCGAAACCGTAGCGACGGATCGGCTGCAGCGTCACCTCTTCCGCCAGCGCGGGCGAGTAGCACAGATCCAGGAAACTGCCTGCTTCGCTGCGCGTGGCGCGATACTCGGGCAGGTATCGGCCGGCCTGGCGCATCAGCCAGATCGGGGGTGGTGACAGCACCTCACCGGCGAGCGTGCGCAAAAGCCGTTTCATCCCTCATCCTCTCTGCCCTCGGTGCGCGCGGTGAGTGCTATCCAAGGCACGGCCGCAGGGGGTCGCCCATAGGTTGTTGTGGTGGTTGGGCTGTGGGTAATGGGGATTGCGCGCTCGCGCCAGTCGTACACAGAGCTATCACCAGCGCGGAGGGCTGTGCGTCAGTTCCGCGATACGGCGATGACGCTCCGATGACAGCCTGAAACGGCGTTTCACCGTGTGGGAATCGCGCGCCAGCGGTGTCAATGCCCAGGTGGCGGCTTCGGCGCTGTGGATAAGACGCCGCAGGCGCCCACATGTCGATGGATCGTCAAGCCGCCCACAGCCATGCGCCCCGCGCCGCCCGGCCGCGCCGTCCCGGCTGCGATCCAGCGCGTTAACCCCAGAGTTATCCTCACACAGCCCCAGCCATCCCCGCAGCGCACCCTGCTGCAACCTACCGTCACCCGCGGCAGCTTCAATGTGCCCTTTCCGCCGGGCCCCGACCGTCTGGCAGACGAGGGTCTGACCGGGGCAAGCACCTCGGTACAGTGAGCCACGCCTGGAGCAATTCGGTATGTCGCGCAACGGCTTGGCGGCGACCGCACGGGTCCCGGGAGGCGGCATTGAAGGCGGTCACACGGTCTCGCCGACATCCACACGCTAGAAAAAGCCGGGCTGCCGCCACTACTCCCCAGGCGCTACCCGAGGCGTTGCGCGGTTTCAGGCCCGGCGGGAAGCACGGGGCACACCGCTGGGCTACCACCGCAAAACGACTGACCGAAACTTCCTCATCGACAGCGCCCGTGCGTATCGACCGGACCGCGCACGTGCCCGAGCTCGCGTTCCGCATCTCACGCGTTCGTCGCTGCCTCGCTGCCTTCAGCGGCACGGGATCAGCCGCCTGCCGGCAGTCGCAGGCACGAGGCCGCAGACGGCCTTCAAGCCTCACCCAATCAGCTTCTTTCACATCGATATCGCAGAGGGGCCCACCTGATAACCGTCCCATGGATTAGGGTCGCCCTGGACTGGAATGCGCCGGGTCGTGAGTTGCGGGGAGTGTCTGCGCGGCGACCGCAACAGGCTCAAGCGTCGGTGCGGCGATGATCTGCCCCTCGCTGAACCGGCTCTGCCTCATGGGACATCCCCCGCATTTAAAGGCAGGACATCCCGACCCGTGGCCGTCGATTGCGGGCGGTCAGTTAGGCGGCATTAGATCGGAGCGCTCCAGGAACGCGCGGTCGGTGAGGCTGTCGAGAAAGGCGCGCAGGGCAGCGCGTTCGGCGGCGGTCGCGCGGAAGCCCCGCACGAAATGCGATTTGCCGGGATGGAGCCGCCCGTCGCCCGCGAACGGACCATGCTCGATCCGGCGCCCGCCGGCGGCATAGTGGTCGATCACCGCGTCCAGCGTGTCGATGCTGCCGTCGTGCATATAAGGGCCGGTCACCGCGACGTTTCGCAGGCTCGGCGGGCGGAACAGGCCGCGATGGCGGTTGTTCTGAGTATGCTCGAACAGACCCTGGTCGTGGGCCGGATAGGCGCCCGTGTTGCCCACGTTGTAGAGGCCGTTCGAGAAAAAGTGGAACGGGCGCGCCCCCGGATCGGTCGTCGCATCGACATAGGCCGTGGTGAGCATCACGCCGCTGTGGCAGTGGAAGCACTCGAACCGCTCGCCGTTGAACAGCGCCAGACCCTGCCGCGCCATGGGGCTGAGCGCGTGCTCGTCGCCGGCTAGGTAGCGGTCGTAGGGCGTGTCGAAGCTCGTCATCGTGCGCACGAAACTCGCCAGCGCAAAGACGATCTTGTTAAAGCTGGGCTCGGGCGCTTTGGGAAACGCCGCCGCGAACATCGCGCGATAGGCCGGATCCTCGGCAAAGCGGGCCAGCACCTCGGCGGCGTTGCCGTCGTTCACGCCGAGCTCGACCGGCCGGTCCGAACGGATCGGGATGTGGATTTGCGCCTCCAGCGTCGTCAGCGACGGGCTCGCCCAGGTGAGCGTCGGCACCCAGGCGAGGTTGACCAGGGCCATGGCGTTGCGCGGGTGCGGCTGGCCGGTCGATCCAGTGGGCCGTCGCTTGCCGTCGGCAAAGGCGCGCTCGGCGAGATGGCAGCTCGCACAGGACTGGGTGCCGTTACCCGACAGGCGCCGGTCGTAGAACAGGTGCCGGCCCAGGGCGATCTTCTCGGGCGTGAGCGGGTTCTCGGCCGGTATCGGTGGCAGCGGCACATGGTCGGGCAGGCGCAGCAGCGCCCGCAGGTCGGGCGCTTGCCGCGGTGCCGGCTCGGACGCCTGGGCCATGCCGAAGGCGATGACCCCCGCCATGACCCCCGCCAAGGCCCCCGCCATGAGCCCCGCCATGGCCCCCGCCAAGGCCAGCGCCCGCCAGCGGGTGCGGACGGGGCGCATGGCCCTCACTCCGCGACCCGGAAGATGCGGTTCGCCTCGGCGCTCGCCTGGCCCGTGCCGATGTCCAGGCCGAAGGCGGGGAAGACGGCGGCGCAGTCCGGCTGGCGGCGCGAGGAATGGCAATCCGTGCCCGGTCGCTCGCCGATCACGGCGAAAGTCTCCACGTCGTAGACCGGCGCCACCATGTCGACGGCGGCAAAGATGGGCGCAAGATCGACGGCGATCACGGTCTCGGCCTCGTCGCCCACCGCCAACGCCACCGCCGGGGTATAGACGAGCCCGCATCGGTCGCGGTCGCTCAGCGCCTTGCCCTCGGCCGGGCCGCAATCCATCGAGCCGATGTGCACGTACCCCTCGCCAAAGCGGCCGTCTGCGACATCGACGGTGTGGTTGAGCACAAAGTGCCGATAGCCGGTGGCCCAGTTCCAGTACATCTCGCCCATGGGCGAGGGCGCGTCCTCGGCCGAGGTGGCGGCGATCACGGCGCGCATCAGCGGCTGGGGCACGCCGACGCGGAAGCGCACCGTGCGAACGGGGCCCGCGGCGCGCATGCCCGAGACCGTGTCGTTCACCCGCTCGGTCCCCTCGCCAAAGCTGATCGAGCCCGGCGCACAGGCGCCGGACGACGCATCGGTCAGATCGACGAGGGCGACCGACCCGTCGGGCGAGACCAGTTGGAACGGCGACGGATCGAGAGCGGCGTCCATCGTCGCACCATCCGGACCGACGAACGCGATCTGGCTGACATAGAACCGCAGATCGCTGATGCCGACGGTCATGTCTGCGGCCGGCCCAAGACCGGAGATAGGCGCGGTACAACCCGCGACCTGATCGCCGTGCATCGCGATAAAGCGCAGGGAAAAGGGCACCGGGTCGGCGACGGCCATGCCGGCGCTGCAGGCCAGCATCGCAAGCGAGATCAGAACCTGCCGCATCGCGTTCACTCCTTGTCTCTGCGTCTCCTCGCCGGCCCGGCGCCTGGCGTCGCGACGCCGCCGGCCGATGCGCGATCGGCGGGAACGCGCGCGCAACGCGGCCCCACCAGGGTGATCAGCCAGGGCCCTCAAAATCTGACCTTTAGCCGTCCGACCACCGTCAGCGGCTGGATCGGCGCCGTATTGCCCTGGAACAGGAAGTTGGGGACGAAGGCGTCGGTATCGAAGAGGTTCTCGACCCCAATGCCGGCTTCCACCGCGCCGCGGCGGTAGGACACCTGCGCATCGACCGTCGCATAGGCGTCGGTGAAGAAGGTGTTGCCCAGATCGCCCGGTTGGCTGGACAGCGCCGTGACGCCCAGACCCAGCCCCAGGCCCGTGAGCGGTCCCTCCAGCACATCGTAGCGCACCGCCACGCGCCCCGAATGCTCGGGCACGCGCTGCAGGCGGTTGCCCTGGAACGGGCTGCCGCTCTCCACGATCTCGGCGTCGGTGTAGGCATAGTTGGCCAGGAACCGCCATTCGGGTGCGGGCTGCCAGATCAGATCGACCTCGACCCCGCGCGAGCGCTGATCGGCAACGCTCAGCACGCCGGCCTGCGCCGCCGTCGTGGCCAACACGGCGGCATCGTCGCGCTGCAGGGTGTAGGCCGCGATGCTGCCCGAGAGACCAAGATCCGGGCGGCTAAAGCGCAGCCCGACCTCGACCTGTTCGTTGCGCTCGATGGCAACCTCCTCGATCGTAAAGAAGCTGAAGCTCGCCGCCACGCCCTGGGGCGTGCGAAAGCCCCGGCCCCAGCCGACGAACGGCGTAAAGCCGCCGCCCACGTCGACCGCCAGACCGACACGCGGGCTGAGGATCGTGTCCGAGATGTCGGGCACACCCTGGGTCTGGATGTTGGTGCCCGAGACCGAGAGGCCGGCCAACAGGTGCACCCGACCCAGGAACGTCGACTGGCTCTGAAAGATCCCCGTCACGGTGTCGAGGTTCAGCGAGAACGGCGAGGCGACGGTGCCGCTGTCGAAGGGTGTCGACTGGATCACGGCCAGGTCTGGCGACACCGGCCCGAAGTTGAAGAAGCTGGTACCGTTGGAATCAGTCGACTGGTACTCGGCGCCCAGCAGCAGCGTATGCTTCCAAAAGTCGGTGGGCTCGACCTCCCACACGACCTCGCCGCCCACATCAAAGCCGTTGAGCTGCAGCAGCTGCGTGTTATCGGTCCGCACGATATCGCCCGGGTCGCCGAAGCCGAAGAGATTGACGCCCGAGGTGGTGGTGTTCTGCTCGCCGTCGGCGTCCTGATAGCCGCTGCGAAACCGGGCGATCACGCCGCCGCCGAAATCATGCTCGGCCAGCACATCGACGCTGTAGGCCGTCAGGATCGTGTCCGGCTGGTCGAACGCGGCCACCGCGTCGGTCGCCGAAAAGCCCGGCGCCGGCACCTGTTCGCCCAGTGTCGGCAAACCGTTGTAGAAGTTGAACGCCGAGCGCTGGTAGCGCCCGCGCAGCGTGACCGACGTGGTGCCGTCGTCCCACCTGAGCGACGGAAACAACCCGATGGTCTCGTCGTCCGCCTGGTCGACGAAATCGTCGGACGTGCGGAAATCGCCGATCATCCGAAATGCCAGATCGCCGCCCTCGACCAGCGGCTGGTTCACGTCGAAGGCGATGTTGTAAAAGTCGAACATGCCGACGGCGCCTTCCAGACTGTACAGCGCCTCGCGCTCCGGCGACTTCTCGACGATGTTGACCACGCCCGAAATCGGCGCGCCGTTGGCGGCGGTAAACAGGCCCGAGGTCACGCCCTTGATCACCTCGACCCGTTCGATGGCGATGGTGCTTTCGGGGTCCAGGCCCTGGTCGAAGAAGGCGACGCGCCCGTTCACATAGGCCTCGGTGAATTGCCCGCGAACCAGGAAGTTGCCGTCCAGTTGTTGGGTGCGCTCGCGCGACTGCACGCCCTGGACGCCCGAGACGTTGCGCAGCACGTCGCTCACCGTGTCGGCCTGCTGGTCCTCGATCACCTGGCGCGGGATCACCTGGATCGACTGCGGGATCTGCTCGATGGGTGTGCGCGTGCGGGTCGGCCCATCGGCCGTCAGCGCACGCCACCCGTCGACGGGTCCCGCGGGCGTTTCGACGATGTCTCCTTCGACGACGATCTCGTCGAGCTCGAGCCCCTGGTTCTGGGCATAGGCCTGCGAGGCCGTCCAAGCGGCGCAGGCTACGGCAATCGCGCTGATTGCCGCCGATGTGGCGGTGCTGGTCATCTGTCCCTCATCCTGCTGAAACGTCGCGGATCAGGTCGGGGACGGAGGGCCTGTCGAGGGGGGTCGCACATGACGGCCGACGCCGCCGGACGGGCGGGGGGCCGTCGACCGGGCGCGCACCCGGATCGGCGCGCGCGCGGAGGCCAGCGCGCCGCCCGACGGCGGCACCAGGCACCCGGCGCACAACGCGCAGTCGGCCGTCGCGGCGGCGGGTTCTTCGGCGGGGTCGCTCTCGGCGGTATCCTCGGGCGCTGCGAGGACGATCTCGACGTAACGGACGGTGCCGCCGCCGCAGATCGGCATCAGGATCGTGGTGCCACCCCCGCCGGCGGCCGCGACAGCGGCCAGCAGGAGAGGCAGGACCAGCGGCAATAGCAGGGCGCCGGCCATCGCCGCCGCTATGGCAGATCGCCATTGTCGTCGTCGGAACTGGCGTGCCCTCACCATCGTCGCCGAGTAAGAACCGCCCGTGACGATTGCGCAACGCCCTCGTCGGATCGGCCGGGCGCGGGCGGGGTCGGCTCCGGCCGGCGTCTCACGCGCGCATCAGTCCTTGCCTCGGTGGCGCCGGGCTGGCGCGCCCAAACGCCGCCGTCGCGCGCCCAACCCCGTCCGTGGCCCCGCACCTGAACTGCGGCCTTCCCTGGGTTCTGTCCTCCGGTCGGGGCGTCGCCGGCGGGGACGATGGACCTGTCAACTTGCCTTGATGGATCGCGCGGGCCGGGCACGACGGTACGTTAACCATGCTTGACAGTGGCTGGTGCCGGTGGCTTCGTCAGGGCGATCTTGGTTCCCACCCGCCTTCGGGCGGCCGGATGAATAGGGAACGCGGTGAGGTGTACCCATCAGGGACCGAAGCCGCGGCTGCCCCCGCAACTGTAAGCGGCGAGCACTGCCCTCGATGCCACTGGCCCGCACGGGTCGGGAAGGCTGGGCAGCGGCGACGACCCGCGAGCCAGGAGACCTGCCAAGGTCGTCACCCTTCCGGGGCGCGGGGCGCGCCCGCGGGGCGGTCTTCCGCAGCGGTGAGTGCGAGTACGTGCCTCGCCGAGCCGGCGTCACGCCCTGCCCGGCGATGCTTCGGGTAAGCCGCGCGGTCGGTCTCCCCGGCCGTTGGGGAAGGGTGACGATATGCGACATCAGTTTGGCCTGGCCGCGCTGGCGGTCATGGTCTCGAACGCGGCTGCGATGGCCGCCGAACCGTTTGTGTTGGACGAAGTGCTGGTGACCGGCGGGCGCACGCCGATCGATATCGACCAGACCGGCCGCGCCTACAGCGTGATCACCGGCGAACAGCTCGAGGCGCGGGGCACGCGCACGATCGCCGATGCGCTGCGCCAGGTGCCGGGCGTCGCCGTCAGCCGCACGGGCGGCCCCGGCGGCTTTACCCAGGTGCGCGTGCGCGGCGCCGAGGCCAACCAGGTGCTGGTGCTGGTCGATGGACTGGAGATCGCGCCCTCGGGCGGCGGCGAGGTCGATTTCGGCAGCCTGCTGGTCACCGATATCGAACGCATCGAGGTGCTGCGCGGCCCGCAATCGGCGCTTTTCGGCTCCAACGCCGCGGCGGGCGTCATCTCGATCATCACCCGGCGCGGCCGGCGCGGCGACGTCTCGCTGCGCGGCACGATCGAGGGCGGATCGGACGGCACCGCGATGGTCAGCGGCACCTTCGCCGGCGGCGGCGAAACCTGGGACGCCGCCATCGGCGCCCGCTTTCGCCACACCAACGGCTTCAACGTCGCCACCGGCACCGGCGACCGCGACGGCGAGCGCGACGGCGACCGCAACATCACCCTCACCGGCCGGGCCAGCTGGGACGTCACGCCCGCGCTGACGCTGGGGGCAACCCTGTTCCTGGTCGACCGGGAGTCCGAGTTCGACGACCAGGCCTTTCCCTTTCCCGCGGACGAGACGACCGGCACGGTGGTCGACAGCGATGATGTCAACGATGCCACCGACCTCGCCATCGGCGTCTCGGCCAGCTACGCGATGTTGAACGATGCGCTGGTCAACCGGCTGAGCTTTGGCTTCACCGACAATACCTCGGACAGTCTGTCGGACGGGGCGCTGTCCTTCGGCACCGAGAGCCGGCGCTTCAAGCTCGGCAATCAGCTGAGCTACACCTTCGAGACGGGCGCGTTCGAGCATCTGGTGACAGGTCTCGTCGAGTTCGAGCACGAACAGAACGCGACGAGCCTGGGTGTCGACGAGAGCCGCACGCTGTTCGGCGTCGGCGGCGAGTACCGCATCGCCTATGGTCCTGCCGCGCTGCAGGCGAGCCTGCGCAACGATTTCAACGACGCGTTCGAGGACGCGCTCACGTACTCGGTCTCGGGCGCCTACAGCATCGAGCGCACCGGAACGCGGCTGCACGGTTCGGTCGGGCGCGGCATCGTAAACCCGGATTTCTTCCAGCAGTTCGGCTTCTTTCCGGGCACGTTCGTCGGCAATCCCAACCTGATCCCCGAACGCAGCTTTCAATGGGATCTTGGCGTCGAGCAGACGCTGCTCGACGGCGCGATCGTGGTCGATGCGACCTATTTCCGGGGCAAGCTGACCGACGAGATCGCCACTGTCTCGGACGAGAACTTCATCTCGACCCCGATCAACCTGACCGACGAAAGCCCGCGTCAGGGCGTAGAACTGTCGCTGACGGCCTTCCCGATCCAAGGGCTCGCGGTGACGGGCACCTATACCTACACGTTGGCCGAGCAGTCGGGATTTCAGGAGGTGCGTCGCGCCCGCCACTTGGCCAGCGTGGATGCTACCTACACGTTCCTGGATGGTCGCGCGACGCTGAACGGCAGCCTGGTGTTCAACGGCGACCAGAAGGACACGGACTTCTCCGACGGCTCGTTCGCGACGCTGGACAGCTTCGTGCTGGTCAGCGTTCAGGGCAGCTATGCGGTGACCGAGACGCTGGAGGTCTATGCCCGGGTGGAGAACGCCACGAACGCCGACTATCAGGAAGTCTTCCAGTTCGAAACGCAGGGCGTCGCGGGTTTTGCCGGCCTGCGCCTGGGCTTCTGAGATGCGGGTGGCGTGCATCGCCGTGCTGGTCGGTGCCACCGCCGCGCTGGTCGCCGCATCCGCGGGGCCCGGCGGACGCGCGGGGGCAGACACCGCACCGCCCCCGTCGCGCGTGGTGTCGATGAACCTCTGCACCGATCAGCTTGCCATGCTGGTCGCTGCGCCCGGTCAACTGGTGTCGGTCAGCTTTCTGGCATCCGACCCGCAGTCTTCGGCGATGGCGGCTGAGGCTGCGCGCTACCCGGCCAATCACGGTCTGGCCGAGGAGATCTTTCTGCTCGCGCCCGACCTGGTGATCGCCGGGACGTTCACGACGCGCGCCACGGTCTCGATGCTGCGCCGTCTCGGCATTCCGGTGGTCGAATTCGAGCCGGCCGACAGTCTGGAGGCCGTGCGCGACCGGCTGGCACAGATGGGCAGGGTGCTGGGGCGCCAGACCGTGGCCGCCCGGATCGCGGCGCGCTTCGATGCCGACCTTGAGGCCGCCCGCGCCGATGCCCGCGCCGATGCCCGCGCGCGGCCGCGCGCCGCGCTCTACTTCGCCCGCGGCTATACGCTCGGGCGCGCCACGCTGGCGGGGTCGGTGCTGGATGCCGCGGGCTTGGCCAACGTCGCGATGGAGGCGGGGTACGACGGCGGCGGCACCATGCCGCTCGAGGAGCTGGTGGCACTCGCCCCCGCGCTCGTCGTGACGGGGCGGCCCTTCGACATGCCGGCCAAGGCGCAGGCGCTGTTCGACCACCCCGCACTGCGCGCCGTGCAGCGCCGTGCGGGCACTGCACCCGTCGCCGACCGCGACTGGGTCTGCGGCACGCCGTTCGTCGTCGCAGCCGTCCGGCGGCTGGTCGCGGCGCGCGATGCCGTGCTGGCCGCGCCCCCGGCCCGGGAGTGATGCCGTATCGCGCCCTGATCGCGGGGCTGGCTGGGCTGGTCGCGCTGCTCTTCGCCGCTGCGCTGCTGGTCGGCCCTGCCGCCTTGGGCCCGGTCGACGGGGTGCGGGGCCTGTTCGCCGGCGGGACCGAGGCGGCGGGACTGATCATGCGAGAGATCCGGCTGCCGCGTGCGATCCTGGCGCTGGCGATCGGGGCGACGCTCGGGCTCTCGGGCGCCGCGCTGCAGGGCTATCTGCGCAATCCGCTGGCAGAGCCTGGGCTGATCGGGGTCTCGGCCTCGGCGGCGCTGGGCGCGGTGATCGCGGTCTACACCGGGCTGTCGGCCGCGTTTCCGCTGGCGCTGCCGCTGATGGGGCTGGCCGGCGCCGTCATCGCCGTGCTGCTGGTGCTGGCCCTGGCGGGGCGCGAGGCGGGAACGCTGACGCTTATCCTGGCCGGTATCGCGGTGACGGCCTTCGCCGGCGCGCTCACGTCGCTGGCGCTCAACCTCTCGCCCAACCCCTTTGCGGCGCTCGAGATCGTGTTCTGGCTGCTCGGCTCGCTGACGGACCGGTCGATGACGCATGTGTGGCTGGCCGTTCCGTTCATGGCGGTGGGCTGGCTGATGCTGGCCCGTCTCGGCCGGGGGCTCGACGCGCTGACGCTGGGCGAAGAAGCCGCGGTGTCGGTCGGCGTGCGGCTCGACCGGCTGCGCCTGGCCATCGTCCTCGGCACCGCTGCCTCGGTGGGGGCGGCGACGGCGGTGGCGGGCGCCATCGGCTTTGTCGGCCTCGTCGTGCCGCACCTGCTGCGCCCGCTGGTCGGTGCGCAGCCCTCGCGGCTGCTGCTCGCCTCGGCGCTGGGCGGGGCCGCGATGCTGCTGGCGGCGGACATCCTGGTTCGGGTCGTGGCACCGGGGCGGGATCTCAAGCTGGGTGTCCTCACCGCTCTGGTCGGCGCCCCGTTCTTCCTGTGGTTGGTCTGGCAGAGCCGTCGGCGGCTGGCATGACCCGGATCGTGGTGCGCAATCTGGCCGTCACGCTGGGCACCCGCCGCGCGGTCGACGGGGTGGACCTGGAGATCGGGCCGGGCGAGTGCGTGGGTCTGATCGGCCCCAATGGCGCCGGCAAGTCGACGCTGATGCGCGCGGCCTTGGGCATCGTCGCGGCGGACGGCGAGCGGCCCCTCGCCCGCCTCGCCCCGCCCGAGCGCGCGCGCCAGGTCGCCTGGCTGCCGCAATCGCGTGAAATCGCCTGGGCTCTGGCGGTCGAGGCCATCGTCGCCATCGGCCGCGCTCCCTATCGCCGCCCCGGTGCGCCGCTGTCGCCCAACGACCGGGCCGCGATCCGGGCGGCGATGGGCCGGATGGAGGTGGCAGCCTTCGCGCAACGCCCAGCGACCCAGCTCTCGGGCGGCGAGCAGGCGCGTGTGCTGCTGGCGCGCGCGCTGGCCCAGCAGACCCCGATCCTGATGGCCGACGAGCCGGTCGCGGGCCTCGACCCCGCCCACCAGATCGCGGCGATGGAGACCTTCGCCAGCCTCGCAGCCGAGGGACGAGCGGTGCTCTGTGCGCTCCACGACCTGGGCCTCGCCGCGCGCTGGTGCACGCGGCTGGTGATGCTCGACCGGGGCCGCGTCATCGCCGACGGTGCGCCCGAGCACGTGCTGACGGCCAAGCGTCTGGCCGCTGTTTATGGCATCACGGCGCATCTGGACCGGGTGGCGGGGCAGCCCATCGTGCAACCGCTGGCACGGGTAGCCCGATGACCCCGCGCCGCGCGCCACCTTGGCTGATCGTCGATCTGCCGACGCCCCACCGCGTGCTGAGCTGGTCGCTCAATCGCCCGGGCTTCACCACGGCCCAGCGGCTGGTCTGGCGCGAAGTGCAGAACGCCGATCTGCCGCCCGATCTGGATGCCGCGGCCTGGTTCCGGGCCGAAATGGCGCGGGCCGGCCACGCCGAGGCCGTGGGTTTTATGACCTCGCGCAGCCTCGCGCACGTCGTCGCGACCGACGCCGCGGTCGAGGGCGTCACGGCGCGATGCGTCGCCACCGTCGGCCTCTCAAACGCCGAGCGGGTGGGTGCGCGGCTCGGCGCCCCTGCCTTGGCCGGCACGATCAACATCGCCGTTGCACTGTCGGTGCCGCTGTCCGACGCGGCCCTGGTCGAAGCGCTGAGCATCGTGGCCGAGGCGCGCACCGCCGCCGTCATCGCCCACGGTCCGGACCTTGCGACCGGACGCGCCACGGGCACCGGAACGGACTGTATCGCCGTCGCGGCACCCCCCGGCGCCGCGCTCCACGCAGGGCTGCACACACCCGTGGGCGAGGCGCTCGGCCGCGCGGTGCTGGACGCCGTTGCCTGCGGCACACGAGAGTGGATGGCACAACAGGGAGAGCAACATGGCTGATCTGCACGCGGTGCTGGAGACGCACCTGGCCGACTGCCAGGCAGGCTGGAGCATCGGCTCCTTTGGCGCGATCGCCGAGTTCCACCACGACGACGGCGAGGCGCCCATC
>JBCCMW010000001.1:0-50301 GCA_039026175.1 Pseudomonadota bacterium | reverse complement strand
GGCGTCTCGGGGCTGATGCCGGCGCCCAGGAACGACAGGATCGCCTCGACCAGGATCGCCGAGGCGCAGATGTACGTCCCCTGCACGATCAGCGGCGCCACCGTGTTGGGCAGCAGGTGACGGTGCAGGATGCGCCAGGTGGACGAACCGCAGGCGACCGCGGCGTCGACGTACGGCTCCTCGCGCGCCGACAGCACGACCGAGCGGACCAGCCGGACGACGCGCGGGATCTCGGGCAGGGTGATGGCGACCAGCACGGTCCATAGGCTGGCGCCCGACAGCGCGACGATGGCGATGGCCAGCAGGATGTTGGGGATCGCCATCATGCCATCGACAAAGCGCATGATCACTGCGTCCGCCGCCCGCACGAACCCCGCGATCAGGCCCAGCGCCAGGCCCACCGCGACCGCCGCCACCGCCGCACCGATGCCCACGATCAGCGAGATCCGCGCGCCGAGGACGATGCGCGAGAACAAGTCCCGCCCGAACGCGTCGGTGCCCAGCCAGAATTCGGCGCTGGGCGGCTTCAGCCGCGCGGTCGGGGTCAGCCGCGTCGGGTCGTGCGGCACTATCCACGGCGCCAGGATCGCGATCAGCAGGATCACCACCAGGAACAGGCTGGCGAGCGCCACGATGGGGCTGGAGGCCATGGCCCGCCGGATCTCGCGCAGCAGGCTGGGGGCGGCGGGGGCCGCGGCGACGGGGCCGGGCGCCGCCGTTGTGGGCTGCGAGGCCATCTCGGTCATGTGTACCGGATCCTGGGGTCCAACAGCACGTAGGCGATGTCGATCAGCAGGTTGATGATCACGTAGATCAGCGAGGCCAGCAGGATCACCGCCTGGATCACCGGGTAGTCCCGCGCCAGCACCGCATCCACCGTCAGCCGCCCCAGGCCCGGCAGGTTGAACACGCTCTCGGTCACCACCACGCCCGAGATAATCAGCGCGAAGCCGATCCCGATGATCGTGATGATCGGCACCGAGCAGTTGCGCAGCGCGTGGACCAGCAGCACGCGCCATTCCGGCAGCCCCTTGGCCCGGGCGGTGCGCACGTAATCCTCGCCCAGGATCTCCAGCATCGAGGTCCGGGTGATGCGGGCGATCAGCGCGATGTACAGCAGCGTCAGCGTGAGCGTCGGCAGCGCCAGGCGCGAGGCGAAGTCGCCCAGCCCGTCGGTCAGCGACCGGAACCCTTGCACCGGGAACCAGCCGAGCTGCATGGAAAACAGCGAGATCATCACGTAGCCGATCACGAACACCGGCACCGAAAAGCCGAGCACCGAGAGCGCCATCACGAACCGGTCGATCACCGTGCCCCGCTGCCAGGCCGCCAGCACGCCCAGCGGCACGGCGATCACCACCGACAGCACGATGGTCGTGAGCGCCAGGCTGATCGTGGGCTCGATCCGGCCGCCGATCATCTCCAGCACCGGGGTGCCCGACAGGATCGAGGTGCCGAAATCGCCCTGTACCAGGTCGCTCATCCAGGTGAGGAACTGCACCTGAATGGGATCGTTCAGGCCCAGGTTCTCGCGGATCCGCTCAAGCTGTTCGGGGGTTGCGGCGTCGCCCGCGATGATCGCGGCCGGGTCGCCGGGCGACAGGCGCAGCAGCAGGAAGACGAACAGCGCCACCATGGCCATTACCACGATCGCGGCGAGGATGCGCTGTGCGATGTAAGCCGCCATCCGGGCCCCCTCGGGCTTGGGCGATCATGGGGTCGCCGGCCCGCGTACCGGGCCGGAGGGGCGCCCGCCGCAGCGGGGCGGGCGCGATGGGCGGGCCCGAGCGCTCAGCTCTCGCCCTTGGTGATGTTCCAGAACACCGGGACGGGGCCGTCCAGCACGCCACTGATCTCGCTCCGCCACGCGGTGGGGGTGCGATACTGGCCGAGGGGGACGTACATCACCTGTTCGAAGGCGATGCGCTGAATCTCGGCGGCGATGCGCTGCTGCTCCTCGACCGAGCCTGCCTTGGCGTACTCGATGCGCAGGGTCTCGACCTCGGGCACGTCGGGCCAGCCGAACCAGCCGCCCTCGGGGCCCTTGCCGTTGACCATGTTGTTGACCAGCGGGTTGAACACGTCCGCGCCCACCCAGTTGGTGAAGAACACGTTCCAGCCGCCCTCGCCGATCGGGGCCTGGCTGGCGCGCCGGCCGACCAGCGTCTGCCAGTCCATCGCCTGCAGGTCGACCTCGAACCCCGCGTCGCGCAGCGCCTGGGCGCCCACCACCGGCTGGGTGCGCAGCGTGCCTACGTCGGTGGGGTGCATCATCACGATGGGCGTGCCGTCGTACGACGACTCGGCCAGCAGCGCGCGCGCCTGCTCCATCCCCGACCCGTCGGTGATGGTCTCGGCGCCGATGTCGGTCTCCAGCGGGGTGCCGCAGACGAACATCGCGGGGCAGGTCTCGAAGAAGTCCGGGTTGCCGACCAGGGCCGCCAGCACGTCCTCCTGGTTCAGCGCCATCATCGCGGCGCGGCGCACCTGCGGGTCGTCGAACGGCGGATGCAGGAAGTTGAGCCGCATGATCGTCTGCGAGCCCATCTGGTTGATCGCGCGGATGTTGATCTCGCCGCTCGCCTCCAGCACGGGCACCAGATCGTGGGGCACGCTCTCCCAGTAATCGATCTCGCCGGCCAACAGCGCGTTCAGCGTGGTCTGATCGTCCGGGAACACGACCCACTCGACCCTGTCGACGTTGGCCATCTTGCTGCCCGAGGTCCAGCTCGGCCCCTCGTCGCGCGGCACATAGCCCTCGAACCGCTCATAGACCGTGCGCACGCCCGGCTCGAACTCGTCGGCGACGAAGACGAAGGGGCCGGACCCGATCTGCTCGGGCACCGCCTCGGTCGACGGCGTCTCGGCAAAGCGCTTGGGCATGATGAAGGGGACGTTCGAGGACGGCTTGGCCAGGCTGTCCACGACCAGGCCATAGGGCTCGGTCAGCGTCATGGTGAAGGTCGTCGCGTCGACCGCGTCCATCGACGCGACAAAGCTCATCAGCACCTGGCCCATCGAATCGCGCTCGCCCCAGCGGCGCAGCGACGGGATCACGTCCTCGGACGTCACCGGGGCGCCGTCGTGGAAGGTCATGCCCTCTCGCAGCGTGAAGGTGTGCACCAGACCGTCGTCCGACACTTCGTGGGACTCGATCATCTGCGGTTGCGGCTCGAAATTCTCGTCGAGCGCAAACAGCGTGTCGTAAACCATGTAGCCGTGATTTCGGCTCATGTACGCAGTGGTGACGATCGGATCGAGCACCCGCAGCGACGAGTGCTTGACGACGCGCAGGGTATCCTGTGCAGCCGCCGGAACGGCCAACAGCGCCGTCAAGGCCGCTGCCCCCAGCAGGGTGCGCACCCTGCGGAGGTTGGTTGCGATATCGGTCATCTCGGCTCTCCCCGTGACTTGCGCGCTTTGACTGTCGCGAGCTCTTGCCTGTCTTTGCTGCTGTATTTGGCAGCCTTGCTTTTTTTGAGGGCACGCGGCGTGGTGGCGCCGCTATACTGAGCAAAAGTTGTGTTCCGCTCCGATGCCTTGTCAAGTGTGAACGGCGCGGCGATCGGCACCCCGGCACGGGGCCGGTGGGCGAGCACGCGGCAAGGAGGGCGGCTGGCATGACACGGCATGACCGACATCGACCGTGCGTCGACGCGTGCCCCTGCCCGCCCGCACCCGGGTGGGCGGCATGAGCGCCCAGCGTGTCGCCATCGGCGGTTTCCTGCACGAGACGAACACCTTCGGCCCGTCCAAGGCGACCTATGCGGACTTTGTCTCGGGCGGCGGCGCGGGGCGGATGGTCGAGGGCGAGGCAATCGCTGCCACGCTGTCGGGCACCAACGTTGCGATTGCCGGCGCGCTGGCCCATGCGGCCGAGGCCGGCTGGACGGTGGTGCCGACGCTCTGGTGCGCGACCTCGCCCTCGGCCCACGTGACCGAGGACGCGTTCGAGCGCATCGCCGGCCGGCTGGTCGACCTGATCGCCGCTGCGATGCCGCTGGATGGCGTGTTCCTGGACCTGCACGGCGCGATGGTGACCGAGCATCTGGACGACGGCGAGGGCGAGCTCTTGCGCCGGCTGCGCGCGCGCCTGGGCACGGGGCTGGGCGCGGTGCCCATCGTCGCCTCGCTGGACCTGCACGCCAACGTCACGCCCCAGATGGTGGATCTGGCCGACGCGTTGGAGAGTTACCGCACCTACCCGCATGTCGACATGGCCGACACCGGGCGCCGTGCGGCTGCGATGCTGGGCCGGATCATGGCCGAGGGCCGGCCCGCCAAGGCGTTCCGCCAGGCGCCGTTCCTGACCGCCATCGCCTGGCAGTCCACCGACAACGCCCCCGCAGGGCGCCTCTATGCCCGGGTCGCCGATCTGTCGCGCGAGGGCACCGCGGTCAGCTTCAACATGGGCTTCCCGGCGGCCGACATCCCCGGCTGCGGCATGAGCGTCGCCGCCTACGGCCCGGCGGCCGACCGCGCGGCCGACGCGCTGATGGCCGACATCGTGGCGGCCGAGCCCGAGTTCGCGGGCACCGTCTACGCGCCGGACGAGGCGATCGCCCGGGCGCTCTCGCTGGCGGCCAAGGCCAGCCGCCCGGTCGTGGTCAGCGACACCCAGGACAACCCCGGTGCGGGCGCCGACAGCGACACCACCGGCATGCTGCGCGCCCTGCTGGCCGCCGGCACCGAGGCGCCGATGGCCATCGGCAACCTCTACGATCCCGACAGCGCCGCGCGCGCCCACGCGGCGGGGGAGGGCGCGACCGTGCGCCTTGCGCTCGGCGGCAAGTCCCGCGTGCCGGGCGACGCGCCGTTCGAGGCCGAGTTCCTGGTCGAGCGTCTGACCGACGGCCGCTTCCTGGCGCCGGGGCCGTTCTACGGCGGGCGGGCGATGGAGATGGGTCCCTCGGCGTGCCTCCGCCTTGGCCCAGTGCGCATCGCGCTGGTGTCGGCCAAGGCGCAGATGGCCGACCGCGCGATGTTCGAGACGCTTGGCATCCCCGTGGCGCGCCAGACGGTGGTGGTGGTCAAGAGCTCGGTCCACTTCCGCGCCGACTTCGCCCCCGCCGCTGCGGCGATCCTGGTGGCGCGCGCGCCGGGGCCGATGGCGGTGGACCCCTCCACCCTGCCGTGGCGGCGCCTGCGCCCCGGGCTGCGCACGGCCCCCGGCGGCCCGGCTTTCGAGCCCCCGGCTTATCAGCCGCCTGCCTGACCCAACCCACCCCACACCGCACCCTGCCGAGGAGAGCCCCGTGCCCGTCATCGACCGTATCGCCGCCGAAGCCGACGCGCTGACCGCCATCCGCCGCGACATCCACCAGCACCCCGAACTGGGGTTCCAGGAGACCCGGACCTCGGGCGTCGTTGCCGACGCGCTCCGCCGGTGGGGGGTCGAGGTGACCATCGGGCTCGGCAAGACGGGCGTTGTCGGCGTGCTGCAGGGCGGGCGTGCGGGGCTCACCATCGGGCTCCGCGCCGACATGGACGCGCTGCCGATCCACGAGACGACGAACCTGCCCTACGCCTCGAAGACGCCGGGCGTGATGCACGCCTGCGGCCACGATGCGCACACCACCATGCTGCTGGGCGCCGCGCAGTACCTGGCCGCGACGCGGGATTTCGCGGGCACCGCGGTCTTTATCTTCCAGCCGGCCGAGGAGGGCCTGGGCGGGGCGCGCGCCATGCTGGCCGACGGGCTGTTCGAGCGCTTTCCCTGCGACGAGATCTACGGCATCCACAACTCGCCCTACCACGACCCGGGCGAGATCGGCGTGAAGCCGGGCGACGCGATGGCGGGGGCGAACTTCTTCGACATCCGCATCACCGGCAAGGGCAGCCACGCCGCGATGCCCCAGGCCGGCCGCGACGCGCTGCTGATCACCACCAGCCTGGTGCAGCAGCTGCAGACGATCGTCTCGCGCAACGTGGCACCGACCAAGCCCGCGGTGCTGTCGGTCACGCGCATGGCCTCGGGCTCGGCCTACAACGTGGTGCCCGAGACGGCCGAGATCGCGGGGACCGTGCGCTATTTCCACGACGACGTCGCGGCGCTCATTACCGAGCGGATGCACCAGATCGCGGCCGGTATGGGGGCGGCCCTCGGCGCCCGGATCGAGGTCGACATGCGCAACGTCTTCGACGTGCTGAAGAACGACGAGGCGCTGTCCCACGCGATGGTCGCCGCGGCCAAGGAGGTGACCGACCCGTCCAGCGCCACGATCAAGGATGACCTGGTGATGGGGTCCGAGGATTTCGCCGACATGCTGCGCGTGGTCCCGGGCGCCTACTGCACCATCGGCCACGCGGGCGACATGCCGCTGCACAATCCGGGCTTCGTGTTCGACGACAGCGCCCTGCCGGTGGGCGCCAGCCTGCTCGCCCGAATGGTCGAGACGCGCGGCGCCGCATGACCGCTCGCCGCGCCCCCCTTGCACCGTGGTGACGGACCGAGATCGGGGCGCGGCTGCGGCGCTGCCCCGTCTCTCGTTCAGCATGGCAGGACGTTGCGTAGCGGGTCGCCGCGTGCGCCGGTGGCCCGGGTCCTGACCTGGCTCTGGGCCCGGCTCTGGGCCTCGCTCTGGGTTCGAACGGGCGCGGTTGGGCGCTCAGGACGCGCAGCAACCCTCATAGGCGCAGCGGCATGTCGCACAGGCGCCCGCGCTCGTGACGCCGCAATGCTGCTGGAGCCGCTTTTTCAGCGCAGCACGGGCGCGGTGAAGCCGCACCGTCGCATTGTTGACCGAGATGCTGAGCGTGCGGGCCGCCTGGGTCAGCGACACGCCGGCCACGTCGACCAGCTCCAGGATCGCCGCGTAGTTGGCGCTGAGCTGGCGCGCGAGGGCGATGGCGCAGCCGCAGGCGGGCTCGGCCCTGGCCTCGTTCGGCGCCGGCTCGGACGCCAGTTCCGCCAGCAGGCGCTGCTCGCGCACCTTTTTGCGGCCGAGATCGATCACCGCGGTGGCGTGCACGCGGTAGAGCCACGGCAGCACCCGTGTGGCGTCGCGCACGTCGCCCGCCCGCTCGATCGCCCGCAGCGCCGCGATCTGCACCACGTCGCCCACGTCGCCCCGGGGCACCCGGGACGCCACGTACCGCCTGAGCTCGCTGCGATGGGCGTGCAATGCCTTGGCAACGCACGCCCTGGGATCACTCTCTGCCACAGCGCCAGACTAGCCTAGTTTGCGCTGTTCGGACAGCCGCAGCTGGGCCCGCAGGTGCAGGCCTCGCAGGTGCAGGTCTCGCCGCAGCAGCAGCCGCCCTCGGCGGGCGGGGTCTGCCCACAGGTGCAGGACGGGGGGCAATGATCGCAGGTGCAGGTGTCGTCGTCGGCCATCGCTCTCTCCTTCGCGAGGTGTCTATCGGAGGGTAAGACGACGGTGGACAGAGGAACCTTACACCTGCCTCGCAACTTTTTCCGGCACCTTGCCCGGTGCGGGCCAGGAACGCGCCAGGACGCGCCAGGCGCGCGCGGCCTGCCTCTCGGCGGCGCCGACAGTCGAGACCCCCTGCGCTTGCGAAATGTTATAACATAACACACAGTCGCGCTCCGATCCGGGAGGGCGAGGGCCGTGGACGTGCGCCGCACGACGATGCTGGGTGATGTCATGCCGCCTGAACGCGGCGCCGCCGGTCCGGCCCCGGGCTGGCCGGGCGTGCGGGCCCCAGCCGTTGCGGGATCCACAGGGGCCCGCCCGCCGACGGTCCGCAGACGCGGCCATCGCCTGGGCAACATCGCCCCAGGGTAACCACAGGGCCAGCGCGCGCGAAACCTCGCGCCGCAGCCGGAAACGCGCCGACCACGCAAGAGAGTGCACTATGAAAATCGCGTACGTCTTCGCCACCGATATGGCAGCGACTTACAAGCTCGCCACGATGATCCTGCCGCAACTGGAGGCCGGTCAGCACGGTGTCGAGGTCGTCGGCATGTTCTTCTTCGACGACAACCTCTATGTCCTGCGCAAGGGCGACCCGGTAGGCGAACGTCTGGCCCGGATCGCGGCCGAAAAGAACATCCTGCTGATGGTCTGCGACCAGTGCGCGCTCAAGCGCAACATGGCCGATGGCGAGCTGCACCAGTGCGGCACGGGCGCGGTGGTGCCCAAGGATGTGGTCGACGGCGTACAGGCCGGCTGCTTTCCGCAGCTCTACACGGCCCTGGCACCGGCGATGCCGGATCAGGTCATCACGCTCTAGGCGCTGCGCCAGCCGGCGGTCGCCTCGCCAAACCGCCGGCGGGCAGCTGCTGCGGCGCCCAGTGCAGCGGCGGGGCAGGGCGCGGACTAGATTTTATTCCGGTGCAGGGATCGCCGGGCAATGTTCGGGCATCGCCGGCGCGGGGATGCCCAGATCGCCGGATGAGGGGAGGACAGCATGGCCATCGTCCCGACGACGTACGACGAGTGGGAGCACTGCATCACCGTGGCGTGCGGCATCCCGCTGACCCAAGACTTTGTGGTGGGCCGGATCGCAGCGCTGCAGGACGCCAACGATTACCACACCCGCAAGTTCATCGAGACGTGGGGCGAGGCGCACCACGCCCAGACCCTGGAGTGGTTCAAGGAGGCCGCGGCGCGCCTCGCCCAATGACAGGCGCTCTGCGCCCACCGATGGGCCGCGACTGATCCTCTCCAAACCCCCGGTCCAGCCCGGCCTCGGCGCGCAGTACCGCTAGTCGCGCGGACAAGCGGCCATGCCGGCCGCGCGCTGCCGGTGGGGCATCCGGGTGCATTTCTCTGATCCAGGGTTCCTGCCCGACCGGCCGTGCCCTCGGCGCAGCTTGCGTTACTTTATAACGTAACGCATCTTGCCCCGCCATTGTCAGCCATCAGAGCCACACGCCATGAACCAGCTAGCGAGCCGCCTGCCAGTCACCGTGCTTTCCGGGTTTCTGGGCGCCGGGAAAACGACCCTTCTGAACCGCGTCCTGAACAACCGCGAGGGCCGGCGCGTCGCCGTCATCGTGAACGACATGTCCGAGGTGAACATCGATGCCGACCTCGTGCGCGCCGACACCGATCTCAGCCGCACCGACGAGACGCTCGTCGAGATGTCGAACGGCTGCATTTGCTGCACGCTGCGCGACGATCTGCTTTCCGAGGTCAGGCGCCTCGCGGGCGAAGGGCGCTTTGACTATCTGCTGATCGAGTCGACCGGCATCTCGGAGCCGCTGCCGGTGGCGGCTACCTTCGAATTTCGCGACGAGGACGGTGACAGCCTGTCCGACGTTGCCCGGCTCGACACCATGGTGACGGTCGTCGACGCGGTAAACCTGCTCCGCGACTACGCCAGCCAGGATTTTCTCAGCGATCGGGGCGAGACCATGGGCGAGGAGGATGAGCGCACGTTGGTCGATCTGCTAACCGACCAGATCGAGTTCGCCGACGTCGTGATCCTGAACAAGGTCGCCGATGCCGCGCCCGTGCAGGTGGACGCCGCGCGCAAGATCATCCGCAGTCTGAACGCCGACGCGCAGATCATCGAGACGAGCTATGCCGACGTCCCGGCGGAGCGCATCCTGGACACCGGCCTCTTCGACTTCGACAGGGCGCACGAGCACCCGATGTGGGCCAAGGAGCTGTACGGCTTTGCCGACCATGTGTCCGAGACCGAGGAGTATGGCGTCCGCAGCTACGTGTATCGCGCGCGCCGCCCCTTTGTGCCCGAGAAGATCCAAGCCGCGCTGACCGACAAGATGCCGGGCGTGATCCGCGCCAAGGGACACCTGTGGCTGGCCACGCGGCCCTCGTGGGTGGCCGAGTTCTCGCTGGCGGGCTCGCTGTCGTCGCTCAAACCGCTTGGCACCTGGTGGGCCGCCGTGCCCAAGGAGCGCTGGCCCGACCACCAGAGCGCGCGCGCCTACATGGCGCGGCACTGGGAGGAGCCCTGGGGCGACCGTCGCCAGGAGATCGTGTTCATCGGTGCCGACATCGACTGGGCGCGCCTGCAGGCCAAGCTCGACGCCTGCCTGCTGCCCGAGCATATGGGGCCGGGGCCCGACGCGCTGCCCGACCTGCCGGACCCCTTCCCCGTCTGGCGCCGCACGTCGGCCGCGGCATGACGCAGGCTCGATACCGGGTCGTGCAGGCGCCCAGACCGCCCAGCGCGATCCGCCGCCGGGAGAGTGCGAAGCCGATGTGACGGCGTCTACGGGGGCGCCCTACACGCCCGCTTCGACGGCTGTTGTCCCTGCCGCGACCAAGGACGCGCACTGCTCCTGAGCGCCACGCTCGTGCGCGGCGTGGGCTACATGCCCCGCGCGACCGAAATCGCGCGCGCGTCTGCCGCGCGCGCGGGCGCGCGGATCTTCCGCAACGGCATGCTCTGGCCCGAGCATCCAAGATGTGATCAGGTGCGGCGCTCAGCCCCGGTCGAGGGTGCGGGCGAGACGCGGCCCGTGCCCGTCCTCGACCCGATCGTCGAACCGCAAGACGTGCCGGACCGCGCGCGCCGGCACGAAAACGACGAAAAAAGGGAAGATCCGAGATGAAAACACGTGCCGCCATTGCCTGGGAGCCTAACCGTCCGTTGGAGATCGAGGAGATCGATCTCGAAGGTCCCAAGGAGGGCGAGGTCCTCGTCCGGATCGTGACCACCAGCCTGTGCCACACCGACGTCTTCACCCTGTCGGGCGAAGACCCCGAGGGGCTGTTTCCCTGTATCCTGGGCCACGAGGGCTGCGGCATCGTCGAGGAGGTGGGCAAGGGCGTCACCTCGGTCGTGCCGGGCGACCACGTGATCCCGCTCTACGTGCCCGAGGACCCGGAGTGTCCTTACATCAAGTCGGGCAAAACGAACCTTTGCCAGACCATCCGCAAGACCCAGGGCGCGGGCCTGATGCCGGACGGCACCTCGCGGTTCTCGTACAAGGGCAAGCAGATCCTGCACTACATGGGGACCAGCACGTTCAGCGAATACACGGTGCTGCCCGAAATCTCGGTCGCCAAGATCACCAAGGAGGCGCCGCTCTCCAAGGCCTCGGTCATGGGCTGCGCCGTGCCCACGGGCATCGGGGCCGTGCGCAACACCGCCAAGGTCGAGGCCGGTGCCACGGTCGCGGTCTTCGGCCTGGGCGCCGTCGGCATGGCGGTGATCCAGGGCGCGGTGCTGAACGGCGCCTCGCGCATCATCGGCATCGACATCAACACCGCCAAGTTCCCGCTGGCCAAGGCGCTGGGCGCGACCGAGTGCATCAACCCCAAGGACCACGCCGAGCCGATCCAGAACGTGCTGGTCGAGATGACGGGCGGGGGCCTGGACTACACGTTCGAGGCGGTCGGCAACGTCGAGCTGATGCGCGCGGCGCTGGAGGCCTGCCACAAGGGCTGGGGCGAATGCACCGTGATCGGCGTCGCCGGCGCGGGCCAGGAGATCGCGACCCGGCCGTTCCAGCTGGTCACCGGCCGGGTCTGGCGCGGCACGGCGTTCGGCGGCGTGCGCGGCCGCAGCCAGCTACCCGGCATGGTGGACGAGTGGATGCGCGGCGAATTCAGCGTGGACCCCTACATCACGCACCACATGACCCACGGCCAGATCAACACCGCCTTCGACCTGTTGAAGGCCGGCAAGTCGATCCGCTCGGTCATCCATTTCCAGCCTGGCGACACGATGACCGTCAACACGCTGCCGGGCGAGCTGGTCCCCGAGTAACGCAGCGTCGCCACCCGCGATCGCGCGTAGCCTGGCCTGCGCGCAGCGCCCCGCGCCGCGTGGCGGCCCTGCCCCGCGCGGCGCATGCCAAGCGTCTCCCCAGATCGCCGTGCGCGGGGAGGCCGTCCTGCCCGGCGCGCGCGGTGCCCATAGCACACCGTGCTTGGGAGCACCGCAGCCGCAACCCGGGCGCGCGGCCGGAGAGGTGCACTGGACCAGCGCCAGTGTTTGACACCGACCGGACGGATGCAGCCGCGCCTCGGCTCGAGCGCGATATCCCCAAGGTCACCGATCCGTCGCCGAGCGCGGCCTCCGAAGAGATCGTCGCCGTCCGCGGGCGCCGCGCCCACAACTGGATGGACATCGTCCGCCTGGCCTTCCGGCAGGCCAGACCCACCCCAGCAAGCTCACCGACATCCGCGGCGCCTGTCGCGCCCCGACCGACGAAGACCCGCGCATCGCGGAATGGCTGTGGTCCGACGGTGGGCCCGCGGCACCGGCCGGGGTTGGAGCGGCGCGCCGAGGTCGCTAGACCACGGGTCGACCAGCTTTCGATACGGGCAGCCTCGGTGCCAGCGATCCTCTCCATCGACCGTCTCTCGAAGACCTATGCCTCGGGCTTCCAGGCACTGCGCGAGGTCTCGCTCGACATCGAGCAGGGCGAGATCCTGGCGCTGCTCGGTCCCAACGGCGCCGGCAAAACCACGCTGATCTCCATCGTCTGCGGCATCGTCACGCCCAGCGCCGGACGCGTCACCGTCGGCGGTCACGACGTGATCGACGATTTCCGCGCGGCGCGCCGGCTGATCGGGCTGGTGCCGCAGGAGCTGGTGCTCGAGCCGTTCGAAACGCCGATGACCACGGCGCGCTTCAGCCGCGGTCTGTTCGGCCATGCGCGCGACGACGCCCGGATCGAGGCAGTGCTGCAAGAGCTGTCGCTCTGGGACAAGCGCGACGCCCAGAACCGCGAGCTGTCGGGCGGCATGCGTCGGCGCGTGCTGATCGCCAAGGCGCTGTCGCACGAGCCGGCGGTGCTGTTCCTGGACGAACCCTCGGCCGGGGTCGATGTCGAGCTGCGCAAGGAGATGTGGGCCATCGTCGAGCGTCTGCGCGCGCGCGGCGTGACCATCATTCTGACCACCCACTACATCGAAGAGGCCGAGGCCATCGCCGACCGGATCGCTGTGATCAACAAAGGCGAGCTGCTGTTGGTCGAGGACAAGGCGACGCTGATGAAGCGACTGGGCCGCAAGCATCTGCGGATCGAACTGCAGACGCCCTGCCCCGCGATCCCCGAGGCGCTGGCCGGCTATGCGCTGCAACGCTCCGAGGACGGGACGAGCCTGTCCTACACCTACGACACGCAGGGCGAGCGCACCGGCATCACCGGGCTGCTCAACGACGTACGCGCCGCCGGGCTGACGCTGCGCGACGTGCAGACCGAGCAGAGCTCGCTGGAGGATATCTTCGTCGACCTGGTGAGGGATCGCGGATGAACCTGCACGCCATCCGAGCGATCTATCTGTTCGAGATGGGTCGGACTTTTCGCACCCTGGCGCAGAGCGTCGTGTCGCCGGTGCTCTCGACCTCGCTTTACTTCGTCGTGTTCGGCTCGGCCATCGGCTCGCGGATCGAGAGCGTGGAGGGCGTCAGCTACGGCGCCTTCATCGTGCCGGGGCTCATCATGCTGACGGTGCTGACGCAGAGCGTCTCGAACGCCTCGTTCGGGATCTATTTCCCGCGCTTTCTGGGCACCGTGTACGAGCTCCTTTCGGCCCCGGTGGGCCACGCCGAAATCGTCATCGGCTATGTCGGCGCGGCGGCGACCAAATCGATGTCGATCGCGCTGATCATCCTGGCGACCGCCAGCATGTTCGTACCGCTGCGCATCGAGCATCCGATCTGGATGCTGGCGTTCCTGCTGCTGTCCTGCGTCTCGTTCAGCCTGTTCGGCTTTATCATCGGGCTCTGGGCCAAGGATTTCGAGCAGCTGCAGTTCGTGCCGCTCTTGATCATCACGCCGCTCGTGTTCCTGGGCGGCAGCTTCTACTCGATCTCGATGCTGCCGCCGGTGTGGCAGACGGTGACGCTGTTCAATCCGGTACTCTATCTGATCTCGGGCTTTCGCTGGAGCTTCTACGGCAGCGCGGACGTCCCGGTCGCGGTCAGCCTGGTCTGCATCTTCGTCTTTCTGCTCGCCTGCCTGGGCGTGATCTGGTGGGTGTTCAAAACCGGCTATCGGTTGAAGAGCTGACCGCGCGGGTTGGCGATGCGGTGGCGGGCGATGCGGTGGCGGGCGATGCGGTGGCGAGCGATGCGGTGGCGGGCGGAATTGATCGTCGCAACGCCGGGTGCCAGCATGGTCGCCCGCACGCGCGAGGTGCCACGCCATGCCCTATGAGCCGACCGATATCGTCGCCAGCGAGGAGGAGCTTCGCGCCCTGGTGCCGCGGCCACCAAACGGCACGCAGGACGTCAAGATTATCGACCATATCGACCGGCACTGCCGTGTCTGGATCGAACGCTCGCCGTTCCTGGTGATGACCACGTCCGATGCCGAGGGCAGGCTCGACTGTTCGCCCAAGGGCGACCCGGCGGGTTTCGTCAAGGTGCTGGACGACAAGACGCTCGCCATCCCGGACCGCCCCGGCAACCGTCGCTTCGACGGGTTCATCAACATCTTCCAGACCGGCCGGGTAGGGCTGATCTTCTTTGTGCCGAACCGCAACGAGACGGTGCGCGTGAACGGGACCGCCCAAGTCGTGCGCGACGCCCATCTGCGCGAGAGCATGGCGATCAAGGGCCGGGTGCCCGATCTGGCGGTGCTGGTGCGCGTCGAGGAGGCCTTCTACCACTGCGGCAAGGCGATCATCCGCTCGGGTCTGTGGGCGCCGGACCGGGCCGCGCCGACCGATGGGTTGCCGACCTATGCCGAGGCGAACGTCGATCACACCGGCCGCGGCTATCCGCTGGACGAGGTGACCGCGCTGTTCGAGCACAACGACAAGAACCGCCTCTACGACGATTGAACGCCGCTCCGCTGCGCGCGCTCGCGGACCGGCGGGTCCCTTGGTCCCGCCACAGCGCCTGCCGATCCGCCGGAAACGCCGCGGCCCACACCTCGTCCCGCGCCTCGTCCCGCGCCTGGGCCCGCGCCTGGGCCCGCGTCTGGGCGGCCCGCGGCGGTCGACCGCGAACCTGCAAGACGACCAGGCCGGTCTGGTCGACGATGCACACCCGCAGCGCAGGGCCGGTGCGCGTTGCGCCCGTCAGCCGCGCGCCGCGCGCAGCCCCAGCACCGGTTCCTGAGCCTCGACACAGGCGTTCATCGCGGCCCCCACTCGGACAACGACGGGTAAACAGCCCCTTGCGCGGGGCGCGTTGGGGGCAAGGGGGCATCGCGGCGGTCCAACGGGCGCGCCGCCAACCCGACGGGATCGTCGGGTGTCAGAACAGGCCTGCATCCTTGGCGATCATCGCCGCCTGCGTGCGGTTGCGGGCGTCCAGCTTGCGACAGAGCGTCTTGACGTGCAGCTTGATGGTCACCTCCTGCAGGTCGAGCTCGCGCGCGATCTCCTTGTTCGAGAGGCCGCGGCAGAGCCGCATTAGCACCTGGCGCTCGCGCTCGGACATCGAGGCGGCGAGCGGGTGCACCTCCTCCGGCTCGGCGGCGGTCATGAAATCCAAGGGCGCGTACTTTTCGCCCATCGCCATAAAGCGCACCGCGTTCAGCAGCGACTTCGCCGCCATCGTCTTGGGCAGAAAGCCGGCAGCGCCGCGGTCCAGCGCCTCCTGCGCCACGCTCTTGTTCGCCGTGCCGGACATCAGCGCCACGGGCTGGCCGGCGTTGAGCGCTCGCGCCTGGTCCAGACCCAGAAGACCGTCCATGCCGGGCATCGCGTAGTCGAGCAGCACCAGATCGAACGGTCCCTCGGCCTCGATCAGCGCGCGTGCGCCTGGCAGATCCTCGGCCACCGACAGCTCGAAGCCGCCCTGGTTTTCCAGGAACGCCCGGATCGTGTCGCGGACAAGCTCGTGGTCGTCGGCCAGCAGGATCCTCACCGCTCCACCGCCCCCACTGGGTGCCTCAGCGCGCCCCGTGCCGAGGCGTCCCGTGCCGAGGCGTCCCTCCCCCGCGCAAAAATGGCGCGCGCAACCGCCGCCTGCAATCGGGCGGGCGTCACAGGTTTGGCCAGCACGGCATCCGCCCGGGCTGCGTGGCGCTGAGCCTCGGCCAGGGCGCTGCACAGCACGATCGGCATCGCGGGCGCCAAGCGGCGCACCGCCTCGGCCAGCTCGGCGCCGGTCATCCCGGGCATGTCGTAGTCGGTGATCACCAGGCCCCAGCTCCCCGGATCCTCGGTCACCGCGTCCAGGGCGTCGCGCGGATCCTCGCAGACGGCGACCTCGGCCCCGGCCTGCTCCAACAGGGCTGCGATGCTGCGGCCGACGTCCGGCAGGTCGTCGCACACCAGGACGAGCATCCCGTGCAGGTCGACGGCGATGGTCTCTTCCCCGTCGGGCGGGTGTGCGACGGCCGCATGGTCCAAGGGCCAATAGATGCGGAAGGTGCTGCCGCGTCCCGGCGCCGAGACCACGTCGACCGCCCCGCCCACCTTGGCGACGACGCTGGAGACGACGACGAGGCCCAGGCCCGTCCCCTCGCTGCCCTTGGTGGTGTAGTAAGGTTCGAAGATCCGCTGGCGCTCGCCCTCGCCCATGCCCTTGCCCGTGTCGGCGACCTCGATCGCGGCATAGCGGGTGCCCGCCTGGACGATGCCGATCAGGGGGTCCGCCGCGGCCCCGCTGCGCCCCTCGCCATCGCAGGGCGGGCATAGCCGCAGGGCGACGCCACCTCCTCCCGGCCCCAGCGCGTCGCGTGCGTTGATGCCCAGGTTCAGGATCACCTGCAGCATCTCGGTGGGATCGGCGTCGACCTCGACCGCGGTGTCCGGCATCTCGACGGTCATCGAGACCGAGCCCGGCATGCCGGCGCGCAGCAGATCGGACGCCTCGCGCAGCACCGTGCGCATGTCGATCCGCCGCGTCTCGGTGCTCTTGCCGGCCAGATCCATCAGGCGCCGGACCAGAGCAGCCGCCCGCTCGGCCGCGGCACCGATCCGGGCGATGTGGCCGGCCTTGCCGGGGTCCTGCGACAGATCGGGTTCCAGCAGCGCCGTGCTGGTGCCGATCACCGACAGCAGGTTGTTGAAATCGTGCGCGACGCCGGCGGCGAGCTGCCCGATCGCCTCGCGCCGCTGCGCTGTCTGGAGCTGATCGCCGAGGCGCTCGCGCTCGCGCTCGGCCCGCCGCCGCTCGCCCACGTCGCGGGTCACGCACACGATGCCGATACCCTGCAGGAAGGTCAGCGACGCCTCCTGTTCCACGACGGCGCCCGTCTTGGTGCGCCCCGGTATCTCGCCGCGCCAGCGCCCCGAGGCGAGCAGCATCGGCATGCCCTCGCGCTCGATCCGCTCGGCATCTTCGGGCGCGTACAGGATGCCCCAGGGCCGGCCCAGCACCTCGGTTTCGGCCTCGTAGCCGAACATCGCCAGATGGGCGGGGTTCATATAGACGAAGCGACCGTCCTCGTCGGTCACCGCGATACCGTCCTGGGTGGCGTCGATCGCCGCAGCGCGCTGGGCCAGCACCCGCTCGGTGACCTTGAGCGCGGTGATGTCGGTGGCGATCGAGACGGCACCGCCGTCGTCGGTGGGGCGGTCGTTGACCAGCAGGATGCGCCCGTCGGGCAGCGCCTCCTCGCGATCCTCGGCGCCGCCGAACAGCGCGTTCAGCCTGGCCCGCGCCTGGGTCCGCGCCGTCGGCTGGCCCAGCCCGAGCGCCATCAGACGCCGGGCCCAGGCATCGACAAAGCGGGTGCCGTCGGTGAACAGACCGCCGGTCTCGTCGAAGAAGTCCCGGTAGGCGGGGTTGGCAAAGACGACGGCGCCGGCGGGGTCTAGCACGATGAACCCCTCGGACGTGGCCGACAGCGCCGAGATCAGGCGCCGCCGTGCCGTGTCGCGCTCGGCCGCGGCGGCCCGCTCGGCCGTGATGTCGGTCTGGGTGGCGACCAGGTGGGTCGCGCGCCCGCCACGGTCGCGCACCGCAAACAGCGTCAGCCGGTTCCAGAACAGCGTTCCGTCGCGGCGGCGGTTGAGCAGCGTGAAGGTCCCCGACCCGCGCGCCCGGATCGCGTCGCGCAGGCGCGTGCGCTCGCGACTGTCGGCGTCCTCGGCCGACAGAAAACGGCAGTTCGCGCCCAGCACCTCGTCGCGCGCATACCCGCTGAGCGCCAGAAAGGCGTCGTTCACATAGACCAGCGGCAGCTCTTCGCGCGTCGCATCGGCGATGGCGACGCTGGCCGACGAGCCGTCGATCACCCCGGCCAGCAACGCGTTGCGCTCGGCCAACCGCAGAGTCTCGAGACCCTGGGCGGCAAGGACCGAGAGCCGCCGCAGCAGCCGCTGGTCGCCCGAGGTGAAGGCCGCCGGCGCGCGCGAGAAGCAGACAATCGCGCTCAACCGCTCGTCCGGCATGGCGATGGGCACCGACAGCACCGCTCGATAGTCGCTCAGCGGCACCGCAAGCCCCTGCCAGGCATCCACGCGTCGCGTGTCGGCCACCCGCATCGGCCGCGTGCGCGCGCCCGGCGCGTCGCCCATGGCGACGCCGATCAGCGCCGGATCGGTGGCGTGGCTGATGGCGCCGCGGCCCCTGGGACCGGACAGCAGGACCACGGCATCGCAGCCCAGGCTGGCGCGGATCGCACCCAGAAGCTGCGGCACCGCCTCGTCCGGCGTTTCGGCCGCGTTCATGCCCGACAGGCCTTCGAGCAGCGCGTTGCTCTCGCGCAGGGCTGCTGCCTCCCGCTCGCGCAGGAGCTTGAGTTCGATCAGCGCCTCACGCAGGGCTTCGTCCTTGTCGGTCATCCCCGATGATCCAACCGCCTGCCATCGCTGCCGACGGTCAATGGCCGAGGGCTAGCGTGCGAAGGTAACGCACGAAATCATTAGGTTTCCGTGCCTGTTGCGCTCGCCCAGGACGGCGCCCTGTTCGCCGAACGTAAAGATGCCGAGCGAGGGTGCCCCGCCCAGCGCGCGGTCGACCGCGCCGGCCACCTCGTCCATCCGCTCGCGCACCGCCAGCATGCAGCCGCCGCAAAAGATCACCAGCGCGCCGGCGATTTCGTCCCGGGCGATCCCGCCGCGCTGGGCCGCGAGGGCCGCGACCCGACCCGCGCGGCGCACCAGGCTGTCGGACGAGCCCGTCATCAGCGTCAGCCGCTCGCCCGGCTGGACATCGGCAAAGAGCTCGATGGACCCGTCGGGGTGGGCCGTGGCCGGGTGGGCCAGCACATAGAACGGCACATCCGCCACGTCGCCCACATGCCGGCCCAGCGGATGCAGCGTGCTCGCCGACAGGATCGTGGCGGGCCCCGTCGAGGCGTCGGGCGCCACGGCGCCATGGGTCCAGTCGGCATAGACGGCGCTCGCAGCGCGGCCGTCGATCTCGTAGACCCGACGCCCCTCGACGCGGCTCACGGTGCCCGCGGTTTCGGTTGGGGCATAGCCGCTTTGATAGGCCGTCGCGACCGGGCGCGAGGGGAACAGGACCGAGATGGCGACGCCTGCGCCCACCGACGCCTCGGCATCGAACACCTGCCAGGCACCGCTCAGGTCGTTGTCGGCCGCACTGCCGCCCAGGATGGGTACGTTGGCGCCCACGACATCTTCGATGCCGGCGATCAGCGCCTCCTCGGCGCCTGGGGCGGCCGTCAGCCAGACCAGCTCCGGCGCTTCCCCGGGCCGCTCCGCCCGGTCCAGCGCGCGCGCGACGGCGTCGCGGGCGGCGGCGCGCGGATCGTCGCCCAGGGCGGCGAGCCCCGTGCCGAAGGCACCATCCGCATCCCACAGCGCAAAGCAGCCGATGCCACGGCCGCCGTCGGCACGCATCCGCCCTCCGGCCATCACGCCCAGGCACGAGGTCCCGCCGTGCAGCGCCGACGCGCCGACGGCGGCAAAGCGCCGACGCACGCGATCGCCGTCGTGCGCAGCACTGGCATAGACGGCCAGAAAGTCGGGCGGCGTCGCGCTCTCGGACGCCAGTGCGGCGGTCAACTGCTCGACCGCGCGCGGCGTGTCGGCGTCGGTTGCCTGGACGAAGATGTGCACCGGATCCCTCCACCTGTTCCGGGGCCGATACCACGGCGACGGGGGGCGGCAGAGCGCGCGTCCGGTGAGGCGGACTATACGGAAGGATAGGCGGCGCGGGTGCCGCCAGCCGGTCGTCTACCCCCTGGCGAGGCCGTTTCGCTGTCGGGTTGCCATGTTCGCCGTCTGCACCGCCCTATCGTTGGTCCGCTGGACTGTGACCGGAAGATCCGAGGACCGTACGATGCAATCGACTGGAAAATCGAGTCATTTTGGCTGTCAGATCCCGGGCGCCGCGACCGGTAGCGCGCTGTGTGCGTCGCTGGGCGCGCCGGCGCGGAACCGCCGCCTTGGTCAATGCGCATCGGGTGTGCGCTGCGGCGCAGGACGGCGACGATGCCGCCACGCTGTCGGCGGCCAGGGTTTGTTGCCTGCGGTCTGGACCTGCGGCGTGCCGCCCGGATGACCGGCCGGGCGTCTTGCCAAAACCCGAACGGCGCGGATCTGTGCCTGCCGCTCTATCGCTCTCCCGACGGGCCGTAGGCAGCCTCGATCATCATGGTCGAGAGCGCGGTATAGGCCGCCAGCCACGCCGCCCTCTCGCGCGCGCCGAACGCGCGGCCCAGCAGTTCCTTCAGCGCCCAGATCAGCGCCTCGCCCACCGGCGCGTACTGGGCCGCCGTCACGTTGTAGTCGACATGGCGCACCGCCAGGTCGCGCGCGGCGGGGGCCAGCGTCTCGGCCCTGTCCAGGTGGTCGACGACAAAGCCCAGCGTCGCCGTCAGCTTGGCGCCTTGGGCCTTGATGTCCTCGGCGAACAGCGCGCGCGTCTCCGGCGCGATACGGAACAGCCGACCGTAGAACAGACGCGCGGCCATCGGGGCCACCGGCGCGCACCGGGCCCAGGTGGCGCGGATGATGGCGATATCCTCGGGCGTCGGCGCCATATCCCGTCCCGCCAGTCCCCGCTGTTGCATCGGCGTGCCCTGCGCTGCGGCACGGGCCCGCGGGCGACTATACCGGGGCCGCGGTTTCCGTCTCGCTAACGGCGGCGAGGGATCCCGGACTGGCGGGGCCGACCGCGCCATCGGTGCATCGGTGATACTGAATTTCATGATGCGGTGAAGGGTTCACGTAGCGGTAATGCTCCTGCATAATGGGCTAACGACAGACCACGCGGGAGGGAACCGTGGCCAAAGCCATCCACTCGATGATCCGGGTGCTCGACGCTGCCCGTTCGATCGAGTTCTACAAAACCGCCTTTGGATTGGATGTTGCCGACCGGTTCGACTTTGACAACTTTGCCCTAATTTACTTGCGCAATCCCGATGCTGACTTCGAATTAGAGCTAACGGTCAACAAGGGACAGGAACACGCCTACGATCTGGGCAATGGCTACGGTCATCTGGCCTTCTGCGTCGACGATCTGGACGCCGAGCATGCGCGGCTGACAGCGGCCGGCCTGTCGCCCCGTCGGCTGGTCGACTTCGCGCCCGGTGGCGAGGTGATCGCCCGGTTCTTCTTCATCCAGGACCCCGACGGCTACGAGATCGAGGTCCTGCAGCGTCACGGCCGCTACCGGTAGCGCGGCGACCCGTTCTCTGCCCTCCGGCCCGGCCGAGCGACCCGACCGAGCGTCGCCGGCTGCGCCGCCCCCCAACCGCGATGCGCCCGAGAGGAGGACCACGCGCCCGATGCAGCGACCGACGGCCGGCCCGGCCTGCCGAAATCATAAGACGACAACCAGGGAGGAAGACGATGGTCATAACCCGACGCTTCATGCTGATGGGCACGGCCTCGATGGCGGTCATCGGCGCGTCCATGACGGCCAACACGGTGAAGGCATCGCTCCGGCTGGAGGCCGATGCCGAAAGCAAGGCGCTGCTGCTGCGGATGGTCCGGGTGATGTACCCGCACGCTAAGTTCAGCGACGCGCCGTACCAGCGGACCTGCGACGCCGTGCGGGCGGCGGCCGGCAAGTCGATCGGCGCGACGCTGATGTTCGCCGAGGGCGTGCAGGACCTCGAGGCTGCAGGCTTTGCCGGCATGGACGATGCCGCGGCGCTGTCGCACCTCAAGACCATCGAGGCGACGCCGTTCTTCCAGATGGTGCGGGGCACCGCGGTGGTCGCTCTCTACAACGATCACGAGGTCTGGGACGTCCTCGGCTACGAGGGCGCGAGCTACGACCAGGGCGGCTACATCGATCGCGGGTTCAACGACCTGGATTGGCTGCCCGAGCCGCGCATCACCGAGCGTTGAGGAGAGACCCATGACCGAGATCGCAAAGGACGAGGCGACTGTCGTCATTATCGGGTCGGGCGCCGGTGGCGGCACCATGGCCTACGAGCTGACCCAGCGCGGCATTCCCTGTGTGTTGCTCGAGGCCGGCCCGTTCCTGAAACCCGACGATTACGAGAACGACGAGTGGGCCGCGTTCGGGCAGATGGCCTGGCTGGATGCGCGCACGACCAGCGGGTCGTGGCGCGTGGCCAAGGACTTCCCGGGCCTGCCGACCTGGCTGGTCAAGGCGGTGGGCGGCACCACCACCCACTGGGCCGGCGCCACGCCGCGCTTTTTGGACTACGAGTTCCAGGCCCTGTCGACCTATGGCGCGGTCGAGGGTGCCACCTTGATGGACTGGCCGATCACGCTGGCCGACATGGCGCCGTACTACGACGCGGCCGAGAAGGCGATCGGCTCGACCCACGTGCACGGCCGCCCGCCCCTGCCGGCCAACAATAACTACAAGGTGTTCGCCAACGGGGCCGAGCGGGTGGGCTATGTGCGCTACGCCACCGGCCCCTACGGCACCAACGCCGAGCCCTATGACGGGCGGCCGGGCTCGATCCAGGACGGTTTCAACTTCCAGGGCGACAAGCATACCTCGAAGTGGAGCACCGCGGTGCGCGAGATCCCGCGCGCGGTAGCCAGCGGCCTGTGCGACCTCCGGTCCGAGAGCCACGCCGTGCGGATCAGCCACGATGCCTCGGGCAAAGTCGACGCGGTGATCTACGCCGATGCCGAGGGCAACCTGCACCGCCAGGCGGCCAAGGTCGTGTGCGTGGCCGGCAATTCGATCGAGACGCCGCGCCTGCTGCTGATGAGCGACAGCGCCGCGTTCCCCAATGGGCTCGCCAACAGCTCGGACCAGGTGGGCCGCAACTACATGCGCCACCTCACCGGCTCGATGTACGCGTGGTTCGACAAGCCCGTGCGCATGTACCGGGGCGAGACCATGGCCGGCATCATCAAGGACGAGGTCGTCCACAACCCGGCGCGCGGTTTCGTCGGCGGCTACTATATGGAGACGCTGTCGCTGGGGCCTGCGTTCCTGTCGAGCTTTATCGAGCCCGGCATGTGGGGCCCCGAGTTCGCCAACATGATGGACCACTACGCCAACATGGCGGGGATGTGGATCGTGGGCGAGGATATGCCCCAGGCCACGAACCGGGTGACGCTGTCCGACAGCACGGTGGATCAGTGGGGCATGCCGGCGCCCAACGTCCACTTCGACGACCACCCGAACGACGTCGCGATGCGGACCTATGCCTACGAGAGGGCCGAGGCGCTGTACGCGTCGGTCGGCGCTATCGGCACGCACCGCACGCCGCCTTACCCGTCGACCCACAATCTGGGGACCTGCCGGATGAGCGCGCAGGCCGAGGACGGTGTGGTCGACAAGTGGGGCCGTACCCACGATGTGCCGAACCTGTTCATCTCGGACGGGTCGGTCATGACCACGGGTGCTGCGGCCAACCCCACGCTTACCATCGTCGCCCTGGCGATCCGGCAGGCCGAGCACCTGGCCGGCGAGCTGAAGAAGGGCAACATCTGAGCGGCGCAGCGCGCCCGAAAACCGGTGGCGGCCCCCGTGGCCGCCGCCCCGCCGGGCCGGCCGGCGCGTCAGCGGCTTTCGGACACCGTCTCGATGATCCGCATAAAGTGGCGGAGCGCGACCGCAGGCTCGCCCTCGCCCCCCGCGCGGGTCGTCAGTCCCACCGGGCCCAGCGTCTCGGCCGTGTCGATCTCCAGCCGGGCCAGCGTGCCGTCGGCCAGATCGCGCGCTACGACGCCCTCCGAGATCAGCCAGATCGCATCGGTGTCGCGTACGAAGTTGCGGCCGAAGGCGTTGGACACGCTCTCGATCCGTCGCATCGGCTCGCCCACGCCCAGCGTGATCAGCAGCCGGTCGACGGCCGGGCGGATCACGGCGTCGCGGTCGGGCAGCACCAGCGGGAAGTCACCGAGCCACAGGGTTGCGCCGCCCGGTGCCGCCGCGACCAGCGGGTGCCCGGGGCGCACGACGGCGCGCACGAGTTCGCTGTAGAGATGCTGAAAGGCCAGGCCCTTCATCTTGTCGGGCACGGCCAGCCGGCCGACGACCAGATCCAGACCGCCGGCGCGCAGCCGCTCGACCAGATAGAGGTTGGGCCCGGTCACCAGCGTCACCACGACCTCGGGACGCTCGGCGTGAAAGCGGCGGATCGCCTGGGGCGCGATGCTCGCCGCAACCGTCGGCAGCACGCCCACGCGCAGCCGCTCGCGGCCGGCGGCCCCGCGCAGCCCCTCGAGCCCACGCTCCAGCTCGGTCAGCGCGGCGGCGACCCGAGGCAGCAGCCCCGCGCCCGCATGGGTGAGCTCGGCGCCCCGGCGCGACCGGGTGACCAGCCGCGCGCCCAGGATCGTCTCCAGCTCGGCCAGCGTCTTCGAGACCGTCGGCTGGCTCAGCGCCAGCCGCTCGGCCGCCCCGGCCAGGCTGCGCGCCCGCGCGATCTCGGCAAAGCAGCGGATATGGCGCAGCTTGATCCGGCCCGCGAGCGTACCGTCGATACTTTCCATAATGGAAACCATCATATCGGGAATGCCATGAATGCGAGTGTAAACTCGCTCTATCACCGCAGCCCAAGGTTCGGCGATACGCTCGGCAAGACCGGGTGACCGCGGACCGGCACAGACAGGCGACGCAAGACGATGGTGGACGATACGGTCGACAAGGGGATGGCGATCCGGCGCCGGGTGCTGGGCGACGACCATGTCGACCGGGCCTCGGCGCAGACCAAGCCGTTCGACGCGCCGTTCCAGCGCTTTATCACCGACGGCGCCTGGGGCAGCGTCTGGGCGCGGGACACGCTGCCGCTGCGCGAGCGCAGCATGATGACGATCGCGCTGTTGGCAGCACTGGGCCACTGGGAGGAGCTGGCGATGCACGTGCGGGCCACGCGCAACACCGGTGCCACGCCTGAGGATATCCGCGAGGCGCTGCTGCACGTCGCCGTCTATGCCGGGGTGCCGGCGGCGAACCGCGGTTTCCAGGTCGCCCGCGCCGCCCTGGCCGAGATCGGCGTCGACGTCGAGGGCGCCGCGGCCGACGGGTTGTGGGAGGCACAGGCATGAGCGCGCCGCTGCGCAACGCGCCGGTGCAGCCCGCGCCGCTGCTGCCCACGGACTGGGGCGTGCAGCCGCCGGCGCTGACGCCGGCCTATCGCACCACGGTGCTGCGCGCGCCGCAGCGGCCGCTGGTGGCGGTGCCCGGCACCCTGACCGAGCTGACGGGTCCCGCCTTCGGCGACGCCGACATCGCGCCCGGCGACGACGATCTGCTGGTCAACTACGGCGAGGGCGATCCCATCGGCGAGCGCATCGTGCTGCACGGCCGGGTGCTGGACGGCATGGCGCGCGCGGTGCCCGATACGCTGGTCGAGATCTGGCAGGCCAACGCCGCAGGGCGCTATCGCCACCGCAACGACAGCTACCTCGCCCCGCTGGACCCCAATTTCGGCGGCTGCGGGCGCACGCTGACGGGTGCTGACGGCAGCTATGCCTTTCGCACTGTGCGCCCGGGGCCCTATCCATGGCCGAATGGGCCGAACAGTTGGCGCCCGGCGCACGTGCACTTCTCGGTTTTCGGCACCGCGTTCGCCGAGCGCCTGATCACCCAGCTCTATTTCGAGGGCGACCCGCTGATCCCGCTCTGCCCCATCGTCGACAGCATCGCCGATCCCGCCGCCGTGGCGCGGCTGACGGCGGTGCTGGACATGGACGCCGCCGTGCCGATGGACGCGCTGGCGTACCGGTTCGACATCGTGCTGCGCGGCCGGCGGGCCACGCCGTTCGAAAGCCGGATGGAGGGGACGTGATGGTCCACCGCTTCGGCGCCGCCACGCACGGCCAGACACCCTCGCAGACCGCCGGGCCCTATGTGCACATCGGCCTGATGCCGCGCGCGGCCGGGTTCGAGGGGTTCGGCGGCGAGATCGGCGCCGACATCGCCGGGCCGGACGCGCCGGGGCAGCGCATCAGCGTCCAGGGCATGGTGTTGGACGGCGCCGGCGAGCCGGTGCGCGATGCGGTGGTCGAGAGCTGGCAGGCCGACCCCGACGGCCGCTATGCCAGCGCCGCCGATCCGCGCGGCAGCACGGTGGCGGGCTTTCGCGGTTACGGCCGGGTGGCCGCCGACTTTGCGACGGGCCTGTTCACCATCCGCACCGTCAAGCCCGGGTCCGTGCCGGTGCCGGTGCCGGGGCTGGGGCTGGGACCTGGGTCGGTGCCGGTGCCGGGGCTGCGGTCGGGGTGGGGGCCGGGGCCCGGAGGCGGGGCGATGGCGCCACACCTGGCGCTGTGGATCGTCGCGCGGGGCATCAACATCGGCCTGCACACCAGGATGCTGTTCGCCGACGAGGAGGCGGCCAACGCCGCCTGCCCGTTCCTCGCCCGCATCGATCCCGCGCGGCGCGACACCCTGCTCGCCCGGGCTGAAGGCGATGGGGTCTACCGCTTCACCATCCGCCTGCAGGGACCGGGCGAGACGGTGTTCCTGGAGGTCTGAGCGCGATGTGGGCCATGCAGCGGATCGCACCATGACGCCGATGTCCTCGGCCCTCGACGGGGCGCTGTGGAGCACCCCGTCCATCGCGGCGTGCTTCTCGGACGCCGCGCGTCTGGACGCCATGGTGCGGGTCGAGGTGGCGCTGGCGCTGGCCGAGGCCGAAGTGGGCCTGATCCCGGCCGAGGCCGCGGCGCGGATCGCCGAGCGGCTGCCCCAGCTCGTGCCCTTCCCGGCGGCGCTCGCCGACGGCACCGCCGCCGCGGGCGTGGTGGTGCCGCCGCTGGTCCAGGCGCTGCGCGCCGCGCTGGGGCCCGATGGCGACTGGCTGCACTATGGCGCCACGACGCAGGACATCATGGACACCGCGCTGGTGCTGCAGCTGCGCGACGCGCTGGCGCTGGTGTCGGCCGATCTGGAGGCCGTGATCGCGGCGCTCGGCACCCTGGCGCGCAACCACGCCGCCACGCCGATGGCAGCGCGCACCCGGGGGCAGGTCGCCACACCGACCACGCTGGGTCTGCGCGCGGCGGGCTGGCGGGGGCCGCTGGTCCGGGCGCGCCGGCGCCTGCCGGCGGTGCTGGACGATGTGCTGCTGGTCCAGCTCGGCGGCGCCTCGGGCACGTTGGCGGCCTATGGCGGGCACGGCGGCCCGCTGACCGCGGCGCTGGCGCAGCGCCTGTCGCTCGCCGCGCCGGCCAAACCCTGGCACACCGAGCGGGACGGGCTGGCGACCCTGGCCTCGTGGTGCGCGACGGTGGCTGCGGCCTGTGGGCGGATCGGCGCCGATCTCGCGTTGTTGGCCCGCAGCGAAATCGCCGAGATCGCGCTGCCGGGCGGCGGCTCGTCGACCATGCCGCACAAGGTGAACCCGACCCGGGCCGAGGCGCTGGTCGCGCTCGGCCGCCACGCCGCCCATCTGGTCGGGCCGATGCACGAGGCGGTGATGCACACCGAGGAGCGCGACATCGGCGCCTGGGCACAGGAGTGGATCGCGCTGCCGCCGCTGGTGGATGCCGCGGCCACGGCGCTGCGCCACGCCGGGGCGCTGGTCGAGCAGTTGAAGCCGCGACCGGCGCGGATGGCGGCGACGCTGGGTCTGGCGGGCGGCGCGCCGCTGGCCGAGGCGATGGCCTTCGCACTGGCGCCCGCGATCGGCCTGACGGCGGCCCAGGCGGTGGTCAAGTGCGCCCTCGCCGCCCGGCGCGAGGACGAGACGCTGGTCGAGGCGCTGCGCCGCATGGCGGCCGACACGCTGGACCCTGGCATCGACTGGGCCGCCTTTGCCGATCCCGCCAGCCACGTGGGCGAGGCTGAGCGGCTGGTGGCCGCGGCCCTTGCTGCCGATACCCCAGACCACCCGACCCGCTCCCCACAAGGGCGGCGGCCAACGAAAACGGAGGAAACCCGATGACCGATCACGCCATCCGCCGCGGCGGCCTTGCCGCGCTGGCCCTCGCCGGCCTGCTCTCGGCGCCCGCTGCGGCGCAGGAGGTGACCCTGTCGATGCATCATTTTCTTGGCCCCAACGCACCGACGCACAAGAGCTTTATGGTGCCGTGGGCCGAGCGGGTGGAGGCCGCCTCGGGCGGGCGCATCGACATCGAGATCTTCCCGGCCATGTCGCTGGGCGGCAAGCCCCCGGAGCTGTACTCGCAGGTACGCGACGGCGTGGCCGACATCGTGTGGACCTTGCCCGGCTATACCCCCGGCGTGTTCCCCCGCGTCGAGGTGTTCGAGCTGCCGGGCGTGCACCTCAACTCGGCCGAGGTCACCAACCAGGCGATCCAGGAAATCTGGCCGATGCTGGCGGCCGACTTCGAGGACGTGAAGCCGATCCTGGTGCACGTGCATGCCGGCAATGCGCTGCACTTGATCGATGCGGCGGTCGCGGGGCCCGAGGACATCGCCGATCTGAAGCTCCGCACCCCTTCGCGCACCGGCGCCTGGCTGATCGAAGCCTGGGGCGCCGAGCCCGTGGGCATGCCGGTGCCCGCGCTGCCCCAGGCGCTGGCCCGCGGCGTGGTGGCGGGTGCGCTGGTCCCGTTCGAGATCATCGCCCCGCTGAAGCTGCACGAGCTGACCGGCGTGTCGGTCGAAGGGCCGGATGGCGCGCGTTGTGGTACGGCGGTGTTCCGGTGTGCCATGAACCGCGGCCGCTACGAGGCCCTGCCGGACGATCTGAAACAGGTCATCGACGACCATTCGGGTATCGCCATCGCCACCGAGGCAGGCGTCCTGTGGGACGGGTTCGAGGCACCGGGCTACCGGCTGCAGCGCGAGAGCGGCGGCGAGGTCGTGACGCTGAGCCCCGAGGCGATGGCCGCGTTCGACGCGCGCTCGGCCCCGGTGGTCGACCGGTGGGTTGAGGGCAGCGCCGATCAGGGCTTCGACGGCGCCGCTTTGGTCGAGGCCGCACGCGCCGCGATGCAAAAGCACGCCGAATAGCGCGCGCCGCTGGGCGCGGGCGCCCACCCTACACCGCGGGCGCACGCGCCCACCCTACACCGCGGGCGCCCCCGCGCACTCCACACCGCGGGCGCCCGTCACGCCCCCATCCCGTCTTGGCGTCAGGGAGGGCCGCATGGTCCGCCGGCTGGAACGTATCGCGGCCCTTTGGGCCCTGCTGGGCGGGGTCGGGCTGATCGCTATCGTCGCGGTGACGACGACCAACGTCGCGCTGTTCGCAGCAGACCGGGTGGCCGCGCTCTCGGGCCGGGCGGTGTCGGGCATCGTCGGCTACGAGGATTTCGTGGCGCTGGTCACCTCGTGCGCGGCGCTCGCCTTCTTTCCCTACTGCCAGGTCCACACCGGCCACGTGCGGGTGGACCTGTTCGCCTCGGCCATGCCGGCAGCGCTGCGGCGCGGGCTCGACCGGGTGTGGCTGGTGCTGACCGCCGTCGCCGCGCTGTTTCTGGCCGGGATGATGCTGCAGGGCCTGTTGGAGAGCCGCGACGACGGCGCGCTCAGCCGCATTCTGGGCTGGCCGGTCTGGCCCTTCTATGTGCCCGGTATCCTGTCGCTGCTGCTGTGGGCGGCGATTGCGGCGGCGCAGGCCGCCGGGCGAGACCAGGGCCGGGCCCAAGGCCGAGAGCAGAGCCGGACCCAGGCCCAGGGCAGCGGCGATGGGTGAGCGCGAGCTTGTCGGCATCGCAGGGCTGGTCGTCTTTTTCGTCCTCCTCATGCTGCGCATGCCGGTGGGGCTGGCGATGCTGGCCGTCGGCATCGGCGGCAACTACGCGATCAGCCTGGTGGCGCCCTTCCTGCGCTTCGAGCCCTACCTGCGGGGCTTCAAGACGCTGACCTGGTCGACGATGGCCAGTTACGAACTGTCGGTCGTGCCGCTGTTCGTGCTGATGGGTCTGTTGGCCAGTCACGCGCGCCTCAGCCGCGACCTGTTCAACGGCGTCAACGCGCTGGTGGGTCGACTGCGGGGCGGGGTCGCGATTGCGGCCATCGGCGCCTGCGCGGGCTTCGGCGCGGTATCGGGCTCGTCGCTCGCCACGGCCTCGACCATGGGCCGCGTCGCGCTGCCCGAGCTCAAGCGCCTGCGCTACGACGACCGGCTGGCGACGGGATCGCTGGCGGCCGGTGGCACGCTGGGCATCCTGATCCCGCCGTCCATCGCGCTGGTGATCTATGCGATCATCGTCGAGGCGTCGATCATCGAGATGTTCCAGGCCGCCATCGTGCCCGGCGTGATCGCGGTCGCGGGCTTTGCGCTGACCATCGCGGTGCTGGTGCGGGTGAACCCGGGCCTGGCGCCCGAGGTGTGGCAGCCGGCGCAGCCCGAGCGGCGCCGCGCGGTCCTGCGGCTGATCCCCGTGGCGGTGATCTTCGGCGCGATCATCCTGGGGCTGGGGCTGGGGCTGTTTACGCCCACGCCCGCCGCGGCGGTGGGCGCAGGGTTGGTGCTGATCTACGGCATCGGGCTGCAGCTGGTCACCGGCGACGGGCTGACGCTGGAGCGCATCAAGGCATCGCTGCTCGAGACCGCCATCACCTCGGCGATGATCTACTTCATCCTGTTCGGCGCCGAGGTGCTGAAGGGCTTCTTCACCCGCGCCAACCTGCCCACCGCGCTGGCCGACTGGGCGGTGAGCTCGGGGCTCGATCCCTGGACCATCCTGATCCTGATGCTGATCGCGCTGATCGTGCTGGGCTGCTTTATGGAGAGCCTGGCCATGATCCTGGTCGTGGTGCCGTTCTTCTGGCCCGCGCTGGTCCAGCTCAACGGCGGCGAGTACGCGTTCGGCGACAGCGCCGCGTTCGGGATGGACAGCGACCAGCTCCGCATCTGGTTCGGGATCCTGGCGCTGGTCGTGGTCGAGCTGGGGCTGATCACGCCGCCGGTCGGGCTCAATGTCTTTATCATCGCCTCGCTCGCGCGCGGGGTCAGCATGGGCACGATCTTCCGCGGCGTGGCGCCTTTCTTCGGGGCCGAGATCGTCCGCGTCGCCCTCATCCTCATGTTCCCGGCGCTGGCACTCTGGCTGCCGGCGCTCCTCTCAGGCTAGCGACGGAGAGATCCCATGCGCCGCACCCAGGTTGCGATCATCGGCGGCGGGCCGGCGGGGCTGCTGCTGTCCCAGTGCCTGCACCGCGCCGGCATCGACACGGTCGTCATCGAACGGCGCTCGCGCGAGTACGTGCTGTCGCGCATCCGCGCCGGGGTGCTGGAGCAGGGCACCGCCAGCCTGCTGCGCAAGGCGGGCGTCGGCACCCGGATGGACGCCGAGGGCGAGGTGCATCACGGCTTCAACCTCAGCTACGGCGACACCATGTTCCGCGTCGACCTGACCCAGCTGACGGGCGGCCGGTCCGTCATCGTCTATGGGCAGACCGAGGTCACCAAGGACCTCTACGCCGCGCGCGATGCGATGCAGGGCCAGATCGTCCACGAGGCCGCCGACGTGGCGCTGCACGACATCGACAGCGCCACGCCGTCGGTGACCTGGCGCCATGGCGACGAGATCCACCGGCTGGCGTGCGACTTCATCGCCGGCTGCGACGGGTTTCACGGCGTGTCGCGCCGCACAATGCCGGAGGAAGTGCTGCGGACGTTCGAGCGGGTCTACCCGTTCGGCTGGCTCGGCATCCTGTCGCGCACCCGCCCGGTGTCAGACGAGCTGATCTATGCCCGCCACGACCGGGGCTTTGCGCTCTGCTCGCTGCGCAACCGCCGGCTATCGCGCTACTATGTGCAGGTCTCGTTGGAGGACAGCGTCGACGACTGGCCCGACGACCGGTTCTGGACCGAGCTGAAGGCGCGGCTGCCGCGCGCGGTGGCCGCCGAACTGGAGACCGGGCCGTCGATCGAGAAGTCTATCGCGCCGCTGCGCAGCTTCGTCGCCGAGCCGATGCGCCACGGGCGGCTGTTCCTGGCTGGCGACGCGGCGCATATCGTGCCGCCGACTGGGGCCAAAGGGCTGAACCTTGCGGCGTCGGACATCGCCTATCTCAGCGAAGCGCTGATCGGTTTCTATCGCGACGGCGACGACAGCGGGATCGACGGCTATTCGGATCGGGCGCTCGCGCGGATCTGGAAGGCCGAGCGGTTTTCGTGGAGCCTCACGACGCTGATGCACCGGTTCCCCGAGGACGGTGCCTTTGGTGACCGGATCAAAATGGCCGAACTCGACTATATGGCCAGCTCTGCGTCGATGCGTGCGGCGGTGGCCGAGAATTACGTGGGCCTGCCGCTCTGATCGCCGCCGGGCGGTGCGGTCAGCTGATCTTCAGCCGCTGCTCCATCTCCACCTGCTCGCTGCCGCCGATGTACTCGTTGTACCGAGGGTGGCCGAACAGGTGCACGTAATAGATTTTGTGCGAATAGGTGATGTAGCGCACCGGCAGCAGGTTCTGGTTCAGGTGAATCTGCATGTCGTCGTGACTGGCGTTGAAGTCGTGGATCGCCGCCAGCTGGCCGTTGGCCGCACAGTACATCTCGACCTCGCTGCCCAGGACATCGTCGAAATACGTAAAGATACGGGGCATGAAACAGTCGGGGAACTTTTTCGACTGCTCAAATAGCCGGAAGCTATCGCGGGTAGAAGAATAGTAGTCCATGTCAAAGAACATGCAGCCCACAGGCGGGGGCGTCTGCTCGCTGCAGAAGGCGTCGATGGTGCTGTCGATGGGGCCCAGCATCAGCTTGGCCTCGGGCACGGCCTTGCGCAAGGCGTCGACGTCCATGCAGTACTGCGCTTCCTTGAACCAGTAGGGCAGGTCGCGCGCTTCCTCGGGCGGGGGCATGCCCTGGCCGGTGTCGAAGCCATAGCACTCTATGGCGACGCCGGTCTCGCGTTCGATCTCGGCGGCAAGCTGGGTCATCACCCGGATGCCGTTACCGCCGGCCACGCCGAACTCCAGCGCCGCGATGCGCTTGAGCCCCAGTTTGCGGGCCAGATCGGCGGCGTTCAGCATGCAATACAGGTAGTGAGGGCGCTCGCTGGCCTGCAGCCGTTCGCGAAAGCGCAGCCCGTAGCCGACCGACCCTTGGGTCTTGCGGACGATGCTGCGGGCCAGCCGCCCGGTGAGCGACAGCTGGATTTCAGGCGTGCACAACGCGCGGCCAAGCAAGGAAATCACGGCTCACTCACCCCCAATGGTTAGCCCCCGCAACTTATGACGCGGTGCACTCGTCGATGCAACTGAGCACGAAAATCGACGCATCGGCGCACAGGTCGGCGGCCAGAATGGAACAGGTCGAGGGGACCGGGCGACAAGTGCTAGCGTCCCGACGCAGCACGGAACCAGTCGAATCCCGGAGCCTTTGCATGAGCCGCGTGATGACCCTGCTCCCGATGGCGGTCGACGGCGTCGGGCCCAGCCACACGTGCGTCAGCCTGCTCCGCGGCATGCAGGCGGCGGGGACCGAGGTGAGGCTCTACGCCAACCGCAACCGCCACGCGCTGGGCGACCTGCCGCACCGGGTGACGATCCCGCGGGCGCTGTCGAAGCTGCCCTACAAGCCGTTCGCCAAGCGGGCGAGCGCCGCGACCGAGGCGGCGTATCTGCGCGCCCTGCGGCCCGGCGACATCGCTTACCTGTGGCCGCTGACCAGCCTGGCGACGATCGAGGCCGTAGCAGCGCGGGGTAATCCGATCTTTCTGGAGGGGATCAACACGCGGATGAGCCATGCGCGCACGGTGATGGATGCGGTCTACGCGGCCGAGGGGCTCGCGCCCGCGCATGGCATCACCGATGCGCGGGTGGCCGAGGAGGAGGCGCAGCTTGCCCTCGCCGCCGGGATCTTCGCGCCCAGCCCCGCCGTCGAGGAGGCGCTCGAGGGTTCGCCCCTGCGCGCGGGTGGGATGCTCGGCGCCAGCTACGGCACGGCCGAGCCCGTGCAGACGGCCCTGGCCGATCCCGACCGGCCGCTGCGGTTCCTATTCATCGGTTCGCTCAACCTGCGCAAGGGCGCCCACATGCTGCTGCGCGCCTGGGCCGAGGCCAAGATCGATGGCGAGCTGGTGATGGCGGGGTATCTGGAGGAGGCGGTCGGCCAGCGCTGCGCGGACGAGCTGGCGCTGCCCAGCGTGCGCCCGCTGGGTTTCGTGCGCGACGTGCCCGCGCTCTATCGCACGGCGGACGTCTTCATCCTGCCCTCGTTCGAGGAGGGCGACCCGCTGGTGACCTACGAGGCCGCAGCGCATGGCCTGCCGATCATCGCCTCGCCGGCCGGGGCAGGGCGCATGGGGGCCGAGACGGGGTGCGTGGACCTGATCGACCCGGCCGAGTGCGACAGCCTGGTCGCCGCTCTCCGCCGCCATGCCGAGGACCCGGCCTATCGTGCACAGCGGGCGGCTGCGGCCCGCACCGCGGTGGCCGACTACACCTGGGGCAAGGTCGCCGCACGCCGCGCCGACGCGCTACGCCGGGTGACCTGATCGGCCGGGTCGGGTCGGCCGGGTCGGGTCGGCTTGGTTGGGGCTGGGGCGCGGGCTGGGGCTGGGGCTCGGGATTAAGGGCGGCGCCAGGCGGCGGCGCTGTCGGCCCGCCCTTCGCGCAGCGAGCCCAGCATCCGCGCGGCGCGGAACAGCCGCAACCGGGCCAGGACCCGGAACGCCGACCAGCGCGCAGCGGGGCCCGACACCCGGTGCGACAGCAGGATCCGCGGCAGTTCGCCCAGCGGCGACAGGGCCAGGGCGACGGCCTTGGCTACCCAGGCGACGCGCCCACGCCGGCCGGCCGCGACCTCGGCCCAGTCATGGGCGATCAGCCGCTCCCATTTGCGGGTGAGCTCGCCCACGCTGGCGCGCGCCGGATGCTCGACCGCCGCCTGGGGCACGAAGCGCAGCGGCAGTCCGCTGCGGCGGGCTCGGTTGCCCCAGTCGCGGTCCTCAGCCAGGTCGATCCCGCCGAAGGGGCCGACAGCGGCCATGGTCGGGCGTCGGGTCGCCATGTTGGCGGTCGCGGCATAGCCGTCGCGGCGGATGTACTTCTCGGCGCGGAACGAGAACACGCTTTCGTACGCCTCGACCGAGGTCGGCTGCGGCCCGCTCTGGGCGATGGTGATCTCGCCGCCGAACACGACAGGCGCCGGATGTTCGGCAAAGGCGCGGGCGTAGCCAGCCAGCCAGCCCGGCCGGGGCAGACAGTCGCTGTCGGTGAACACCAGCAGATCGCCGGTCGCCTGAGCCACCGCTGCGTTGCGGGCGGGACCCGGGCCGGGCACAGCGGCAGCGTCGATGGCGCGGGCAAAGGCAAAGTCCCGGCACACGGTCGCTGCGTGGCGTTCGGCGCGCGAGCCGTTATCGGCCACGATCACCTCGCCCAGGGTATAGGCGCCGGGCTCCTGTGCCGCGATGCAGGCCAGGCAGCGCGCCAGCAGGTCGGGCTGGTTCAGATGCGGGATGATGACCGAGATCGACGGCACGCCGCCGGCGCCGGGTGCCCCATCGTCCGCCGTGCTGCCGTTGCCGCCTGCCATACCGTCGACCGCCGCCGCCTGCCGCCCCACCTCGCGGGCACAAGGGTGGCACGCACAGGGCGAGTGCAAGCGAAAAGCGCCCGCCGTCCAGGGATGGGACGGCGGGCGCCAGCTTCGGGAAGGCCCGGCCTGGACGGCCGAGCGATCTTCGGACAGCCGATCAGACGGCGATGTCGTAGTCCGACGGCGCCAGCGCCTCGTCGAAGATCATCACGTCCGAGATCGTGCCGGCGAAGACCATCGAGTAGCCGTCGGCGCCCGACGCGCTGGCCCAGCCGTTGGCACCGACCTGCAGGTACTCGACGTTGTTGGTCCACTCCATGTCGCTGTCGGTGCGGCCGACCTGCTGACCGTCGAGGAACACCACCGTCTCGTCGCCGTCGAAGGTGGCCACGACCTCGTAGGTTTTGCCGGCCTGGATGCCCGACACCGACACCGTCTCCGAGGTGGAGCCGTCCTGGAAGCGCAGCTCCAGCGTGCCGTTGTCGATGTAGCTGGCGAAGTGGTTGCCCCCGCCCTCGTAGTAGCCGGCGTCTTTGCTGATCAGGCCGTACTGACCGCTGGTGCTGTCGACCGAGAAGCTGAAGCTGATCGTGCCTTCGGCGATCTGCAGCGCTTGCGGTGGCGCAAAAGACTGCACGTCCCCGCTCGAGCCCGAGAAGCTCATGTCGCCGGTCAGCGAGAACACCGGCGCGGGCATCTGCACCGAGGCGGCGGCCACCGATGGCGGCGCGGCTGCGGGTGCGGCCGCGCTGTTGGCCGGCGCCAGGTTAGCCCCGCCGTCCAACGTGAAGGTGGTCGTGGTGCTCGCCAGGATGGTGCCGGTGGCACCGCTGCCCGAGAACACCTCGATGGTCACCGAATGCTCGCCCGGCCCGATGTCCCTGCCCAGGAAATCGCCGTTCGAGACGAAGTCGCCGAACAGGGCGTAGGGCGCAATGTTCTCGACCCGCTCGTCGCCGCCGCTCCAGCTCATCCGCACGCTACCGGCCGCCATGTCGGGTACCGCCTCGATCGAGAAGGTGCCGTCGCTCAGCAGGTCGTAGTCCAGCGTGCCGCCATCGGTGATCGCTGCCACCCGCGCGTTGGTCGCCGCGTCCACCAAGTAGACCGACAGATCCGACGTGTCGGCCAGCGTAAAGGACGCCTGTTCGCTGGCCAGCAGGGTGCCGGTGGCGTTGCGGCCCTCGAACACCTCGACCGTGACGGTGTGCTGACCCGGGTCGATCGACTGGCCGAAGTAGTCGCCGGCAAACACGTCGTCGCCGAACAGCGCGTAGGGGCCGAAGCTCTCGACCCGGCTGACGCCGTCGTTCCAGGTGAGGCGGACGCTGCCGGCCGAGAGGTTCGGCACCGCTTCGATCGAGAAGTTGCCCTGCGTCAGCAGCTCGTACTCGACCGTTGCGCCGTCGTTGATCACGGCCACACGGGTGTCGGCGTCGGGATCGATCAGGTAGATCGTCACGTCGCCCACGGGGGTCGGCGCCGGCGGGGCGGGCGGCTCGGGCGCCGGCTCCTCCAACACGAAGGTGGCGGTCGCCGTGCCGATCACGTCGCCGCTGCCGCCCGCGCCCGAGTACACCTCGACCGTCACGCTGTGCTCGCCCGGCTGGATTGCGCCGGCCAGATAGTCGCCGCTCGCCGAATAGTCGCCGAACAGCGCAAAGGGCGCGACGTTCTCGATCCGGGTATCGCCGCCGCTCCACGTCATCGACACACTGCCGGCGTTGGTGCCGGGCGCGGCCTCGATCGAGAACGCCCCATCCGTCAGCAGCTCATAGTCGATCTGCGCGCCGTCGGTGATGGTGGCCACCCGCTCGTCCGTCTCGGCGTCGATCAGGTACAGCGTCACGTCGGTCAGCGTCGGCGCCTCCGACAGCGTGAAGCTGGCGGTTGTGCTGCTGAGCAGGCTGCCCGAGCCGCCCTGGCCCGAGTAGACCTCGACCGAGACGGTGTGCTGACCCGGCTCGACATCCTGACCGAAGAAGTTGTCGGGCCCGGCATCGCCGAACAGGGCGAAGGGCACGACGCTCTCGGTCCGGCTCTCGCCGCCGTTCCAGCTCATCGTGACGCTGCCGGCACCTGCGCCTGGCGCCGCCTCGATCGAGAAGGAGCCGTCGCTCAGCAGGTCATAGTCGATGTTGGCACCGTCGGTGATGGTGGCCACCCGCTCGCCGGTGTCGGCATCGATCAGGTACAGCGTCACATCGCCCGACGGCGTCGGCGTCGGCGACGGTGTGGGCGTCGGCGCAGGGGCAGGCTGGCTCGGCGCCGCGCCGTCCAGCAGATCCTCCACCTGACCCGGGCTCAGGATGCCCTGCGCGATGACGACGTCCGAGATGGTGCCGTCGAACACGTGGGTGAAGTCGGTCCCGCCGTTGGCGCTGGCCCAGCCGTTGGCGCCCAGCTGCATCGCCTGGGTGTTGCCCTGCAGGCTGGTGTTCAGCGCCATCGAGCCGACATTCTGACCGTCGACGTAGGCTACGACCTGGCCATTCCCCATGGTCACGACGACATCATAGTCGCGATTGGCCGCGATCCCGCCGACCGTGATGCTGTCGCCGCCGCCCGGGGTCTGTGCCCGGATCACCAGCGAGCCGTTCTCGATGTAGGTGGTGAAGTGGAAGCCGTTGCCGCTGGCGTCTTTGGACACCAGGCCCCGCTGACCGGCCACCGTATCGGCGTTGAAGCTGAAGGCGATGGTCGCCTGGTTCAGTTCGAACGCCTGTTCGTGCAGCACCGTGACCACGTCGCCGGCGCCCGAGATCTCGATGTCGCCGGTCATCGCATAGGCGACGCCGCTCAGACCGTCGGTCTTGTCGCTGCGATCGTCGATGTTGGTCGCAGGCTGCTGCGAGGGTCCCGGGCCGGGGTTGGTGGCCGCGGCCGGCGGCGGATCGTTCGGACCCGGGACATAGGTCGTGGGATAGTCGTCGCGGATCGTCGGCGTGGTCTCGCCCGACAGCAGCTCGTTCAGACGGTCCTGCGCACCGTACGGCGAGCCGAAATCGACCGGCGATCCGACCGTCGGCAGATAGTCCTCCCACTCGAACCCGTCACCGCTGAACAGATTCTTATAGTAGATCGGCGAGCTGGCGTTCTTGGAGTAGGTGAAGTTGTCGCCGATGGTCGCGTTGCCCGCGCCGACATCCTGGCGAATGCCGGCCGAGATATTGCCCTCGACCGTCACGCCGCTGTCCTGGCGGACCAGGCGGATGTTGCCACCCTCGTTGTTGGGCCAAGGCAGCACTGTATTGTCGCGGATCACGACGTTCTGGGTGCCGCTGTTGACGAAAATCGCGTTCGGCGTGCCGATCATCATGATATTCTGTTCGATCAGAATATCGCGGTACCCGTCGCCGGCATTATCGGACAGGAAGATGCCCTGTCCCCACAAGTTACCGCGGTCGCCGGTGTTCGGATCGTCGTAGAACAGGTTGCCGCGGATCGCGATGCTGTGCGGCGTCTGCCCATCGCGGGCAAACATCTGCAGCGCGTCGGCGTGAACGTAGGTGCCGTCCGAGAACTTGACCGGGGCCATATCCCGGAACTCGTTGTTCTCGATGACACCGTTGTAGCTGTCGCCGATCACGCGCATCAGATCGGCGCTGATGTCGCGGAAGACGTTGTTGGAGACGTCGACGCCGACAACCTTTTCCAGGAACAAGCCGTTCGACGAGTTGCCGCCGATATCGTTGTTCGTGAAGGTCAGGTTGCTGCTGCTCTTGGCTTCGGTGAAGCCTGCGAGCCTGCTGTCGGTGAACGTCAGCCCGTCACTGCCGTTGATGATCAGCCTGTTGACCATACTGATGCCGTCGAACGCGATGTTCGACGCACCATTTGCAGTAATCGAGTTGAAAACGGCGCCGCCGTCGTTCGCTGCCTGGATGGTGACCGTGCTTGCAAAGTCCTGGCTTAGCTTGATGTCGCCATAGTTGCCGTTTGCAAGGACGATCGTATCCCCTGGCGATGCACTACTCAGTGCGCTGTACAGCTGCGACTGATTAGCCACATTGATCGTTGTCATTTAGGTCTCCTATCGCCCCAGTTGGCTCTGCTATCGACCTACGCGACTTGTTGTGTTTCCTACTCGACAAAGCCCACTGCCCCCTCGACAGTGCGATACTTGCTGGTCGGGATGTGTTTCCGACGCATTGCACCACTGCGTGCTGCCGTACAAGACAACCCAACTCCGATCGGAGCCGAATACTTGTCGGCAACCGTGTACGACCCCGCACACATCGCTACGCGGAGAACGCAGACTATTGGAATTGGAGAGAGCCACAGGGTGTGACTTGCTAGATCGGGTAGCCCCCTCCGAACGCACGTCCCAGACGCTGGCCGCTCCAGAACGGGACATCTGTGTGTCCCACCTGTTGCTGCGACGCAAGATGTACAGCCAAAAATATTACTAAGCTACTGATGAAGGAACTTCCGCCTTCTTTAAGGTGAAATTGCGACCGCATCGTGGACACGATCAGAACCCTTTGAATTCGTTATGGAACAGAATGGTAAAAAATGGGATAACGTTCCAATGTTGCAGCGCAGCATTGGCGTCGTCCACTTGGCCATAATGCAATAGCCGCTATAAGAGCGGCCGCGCACTCGGTTCAAATCAAACGCTGTTTCGGCAAAATCGCCGCGCGCGGAAGGACGCAGACGCATGGACGAGCCAGCGATATCGGTGGTGATCCCCGCCTACAACCGTGAATCACTCCTGCCGCGGGCTCTCGAGAGCGTACTCCAACAGACGCTGACCGATTTTGAGATCATCGTCGTAGACGACGCTTCCACCGACGGGACACATGCTGTCGCGTCACGATACGCCGACGATTCGCGCGTGCGGGTCGTGCGCCAGCCCCAGAACGGCGGTGCCGCCGCCGCGCGAAACCGCGGCATCGTCGAGGCCCGCGGCCGCTACGTGGCCTTCCAGGACAGCGACGACCGCTGGTTTCCCGAGAAGCTGGAGCGTCAGGTCGCGCTGATGCAGGCCCGCCAGGTCCCGGTCTGCTTTTGCGGCGCGCTCTACTTCTCGCGCGCGCAGAGCTATTATGTCCCACATGGGGACATCGAGGGACATATCGAGCGCGGCCTCCTGCGCGAGGTGCTGCGCCGGAACGTCATCACGCCCCAGACCCTGGTGATCGAGCGCGAGGCGCTCACCCGGGTCGGCCCGTTCAACACCGATCTCAACATCAACGAGGACTGGGACCTGGCAATCCGCATCATTCGCGGCCTGGACACCTGTTTCGTGTCGGATCCCCTGGCGGTCATCTACCGGTCGCCGGGCAGCGTCTCGTCGCACCTGATGCGCGATGTCGCCTTCCGCCGCTGGCTGCTGGCCGAGTATGCGCCGCTGTACGAGGCCAACCCCGAGCCGCGCGCAGCGCAGCACTATGTGATGGGCACGCTGCTGCGCCAGGCCGGCCGACCGGGCGAGGCCGCAGGGAGCTTTCTGACCGCCTTCCGCATGGATCCCAACCCCAAGACGCTGGCCCAGGCGGCGCGCGCGGGGCTCGCGACCCTGACCACGCCGTTCCGCCCGCGCCCGGCAGCCTGATCGCAATGGCGCGCGACGACCCCCGGGCGGCCGCCCCCGCCGACGGCGACAAGCGGGCGATCAGCACATCCAAGCGGCTGATGGCGATCAACTCGGCCAGCTCGGTGCTCAGCCGCATCGTCAACGTCACGGTCCTGGTCTGGATCTACCAATACCTGCTGGCGCGCATGCCGACCGAGGAGTTCGCGATCTACCCGGTCGTCACCGCGCTGATGCTGTTCGCGCCGCTGTTCTTCGTGGTGTTCACCACCGGCGTCAGCCGCCACCTGATCGACGCCCTGGCGCGGGGCGAGCCCGACGGCGCAGTGCGCGTGATCTCGTCGATTTTCCCGCTGCTGGCGGGCACGGCGGCGCTGTTCCTGGCGGTTGGGCTGGCGTTCGCGCTGTCGATCGACCGGTTTTTCCAGGTCCCGCCGGGAATGGTCGAGGACGCGCGGCTGATGCTGGTGCTGCTGGTCGTCAGCTTCACCGTGCAGATGCTCTGCCAGCCCTTCACGCTGGGCTACCACGTGCGCCAGCGGTTCGTGGAGCTGAACGTGCTGACCCTGGTGCGCGAATGTCTGCGCGCCGGCCTGCTGTTTGCGCTGCTCTACACCCTGGGCCCCGAGGTGCTGTGGGTCGTCGTCGCCACCGTCGCGGCCGAGACGGCGTTCGTGATCGTCGTCGTTATCCGCTCGCGCCGGATGGTGCCCGAGCTGGTCGTCGATCTCCGCCATTTCGAGATGGCCAAGGCGCGGAGCCTGCTCTCCTTCGGTGTCTGGACCACGCTGGGGCAGCTCGGTTCGATCCTCTACACCAACGCGGCGACCCTGGTGCTGAACCTCTATGGCTCGGCGCTGGACGTGACGGTGTATTTCATCGGTGCCACGCTCTACCGCCAGCTCCAGATGCTGATCATCACCGCCGTGCAGCCGCTGCAGCCGGCGATGACGGCCATGCACTCCTACGACGACCGCGAGACGCTGACCCGCACGGTGTTCTCGGGCGGGCGCTACGCGCTGTGGGTCACCACGGCGGCCGCGCTGCCGCTGATCGTGTTCGCGCCGGACTTTGTGTGGCTCTACCTCGGCGACGGGTTTGGCGATGCATCGGACATCATCGTGCTGTTCATGCTGACGTTCCCGTTCACCCAGGCGACGGCGCTGCTGCCGGCGGCCTCGATCGCGGCGGCGCGGGTGCGCGAGTTCTTCCTGCCGGCCTTTCTGTTCCAGCTCTTGGGCTTCGTGCTGATGGTGTTCTTCGCGCGCGAGGCGGGCCTCGGTGCGGTGGGCATCACGGCGGCCCTGGCCGGCGTCGCGGTCGCCTCGCAACTCCTCTACTTCTGGCCGTTCTGCATGCGCCTGACCGGCGCGCCGACGATGCGGTTCGTGCGCGAGGTGCTGTGGGCCGGCATGGTGCCGGGCCTCATGGGCCTGGCCGGGTGGATCGCGATGGCCCTGGCGCTGGACACCGACAGCTGGGCCAAGCTGGTGCTGCACGGTGTGCCCGGCGGTGTGCTGTTCCTGGCCGGCGTCTGGATCGCGATGAACGGGCCCGAACGGGCCGGCGCCCGCCGCGCCCTCGCCAAACTGACCGGCACGAAACCCGCCTGACTGCCGTGCGGCACGCCGCCACGCCGATCCACGTGGTGCGATGCGCGGGTGTCGGGCCGGGTCAAGGATCGCCGCAGGCGACGGGCACCGCCCGCGTGTCGTTGACGCGGCCCGACACCCGCACACGCTCAGCCTGAAGCCCCCTCGGGGCTTCTCTCAGCCCACCCCTTCCCCTTCGCGGCCCGATCGATGCCCGCCCTCGGGCACCCACAATCGAGCATCGCGGCGACCAGCCGCGATTCCGCAAGGTCGGAGGTTGGACTACGCCGCGCCGGCCGGTTCGCCGCGTCCGCCTAGGCCGATCTGTCGGCGCCAGCGGCCCAGCGCCACGCGCCCCCACTTGAAGCTGACCGACGCGGCGATGGCGGCGGCGTAGAATGCGCGCCAGCGCACACCGTCCATCCGGTAGGGCGCACGCACGTACTCCAGGAACAGCCGCTGGAATTCGGACAGCTTCGACTTGGCGCGCGGGTCGAACCAGCGCAGCACGTCGGCTTTGCTAGTGTTGTTCTCGCGCGACATCTTGGGGTGCACCCGGCGCAGGAACTCGGGCGCGCCGTCCAACTGCACGATCTTGCCCAGCAGCGCGCACTGCAGCAGCAGCACATAGTCCGACGAGATAAAGGCCCCGATCAACTGCGTCCGCCGCAGCGTCGGCAGGTGAAAGAGCCCGAACACCGAGGCCGCATAGCTCATCGTCTGCAGCACCTCGAACGCACGGCGCAGCGCCGTATCGGCATGGGTCTGCTGGCGGTCGGGGTCCAGCCGGATCACGTTCCCCTGCTCGTCGATCAGGTCCGAGCGGGTGTAGACGATCGCCGGCTTCACCGCGTAGCCGTCGAACGCCTCGACACAGCGCGCCAGAAAGCCGGGGCGCAGGCAGTCGTCGTGGGCCGCCCACTTGAAGAACTCGCCCCGCGCTTCGTGCACCAGCACATTATAGTTCTGTGCCGCCCCCTTATTCTCGGGCTGGCGGATGTAGCGCACCCGGGCATCGCGGGCGGCGTAGTCCCGGCAGATCGCCTCGGTCCCGTCAGTCGAGGCGTTGTCCGAGATGATCAGCTCGAAGTCGGTGAACTCTTGCGCAAGGATCGAGTCGATTGCCTCGCGGATGTAATTCTCGCCGTTGTAGACCGGCATGCCGATGCTGACGCGGGGCATCGCTCTCTCCAAACCGTCTTGGGGCGCGCCGGGCTCAGCCGGCGATCAGCCCGAAATCGGGGTACAGCGCCATCTCCTGGACCGAGCGGCGGATCTCGTCCTCGTAGCGGCTGTTCGAGATCAGCACGAGATCGACGCCGTGCTTGCTGAGATCGGCCGGCGCGACCACGGGCAGGCCCACGCCCGGCACGTACTTGCCGTGCTTGCGCGTGTTCACGTCGACCAGCACGCGCAGGCGCGCGCCGTCCACGCCCAGCGCGTTGGCGAAGGTGATGCCCTTGGACCCCGCGCCCCAGATCGCCACCCCGCCGGTCGAGGCGCGGAGCTTGTCGCGCCAGCCGTCCAGCTCGGCGTTCGACTTGGCGCCGAAGCTGCGGGCCGCGGCCAGCGTACGGTCCAGCGTCGGCGACACCCAGCCGGGCTGGGGCGCGGCGGGCATCGCCTCGATCATCAGGAACTGCCCGCCGTACCCCTCGCGGATCGAGGTCGGCCGGAAGCCCGCGCGGCGGAACAGCGCCTCGGCGCTGTCGGCGGTCCAGTAGGTGACGTGCTCGTAGATCACGTCCCACATGGACACGGTGTCCAGCATCCAGCCCGCGTTCGGCACCTCAAAGTACACGGGCACCGGGCGGTCGCCCACGGCGCGCCGGATCTCGGTCAACAGATCCATGGGCGCGGACAGGTGCTCCAGCACATGGCGGCACAGGATCGCGTCGAACGGCGTGTTGAGGTGCGCCGCCGTGAAATACGCGGGCTCGATGGTCACGTTCTCGGCCGCGGTGAACGGCGTCTCGACCCCTGCCATCGTGGGATCGAACCCGGTCGCGCGGCGCACGCCGTGCTGGGCCATCAGCGACAGGATATGCCCGTCGCCGCAGCCGATCTCGATCACATCGCGGCCCTTCAGCCCGTGCCGCTCGACCAGGCCCGCCACCAGCGCGTCGGCGAACGCCTGGAACTTGGGCGAGAAGTGCAGCGCGTTCTCGTAGCCTGGGCCGTAGTCCAGGATCGCGGCGTCGAAGGCGCGGTTGAACACAAGCCCGGTCTCGGTACAGACGACCAGGTCGATGTCCGCCACCGGGGCTGTCTTGGCGCTGTCGCGGTCGGGCCAGAGCTGGTTGCAGATCACCGGCACGTCCCGCATGTCGAACACGGGCTCCAGCGTCGACGTCGCGCTGATCGGGCACTCGGACAGGCTCATACCGCCACAAGCTCCGGCGACAGGCCCAGGTCGGCCAGCGAACGGCCGATCTCGGGCAGGTAGATGGGGTTCATCACGATCACCGTGTCGGGCGGCGCCTCGGTCAACGCCTGCGGGCCGATCACCTGATGGGCGGTGACGGGCAGGTACTTCCCCTGCTTGTGCGGGTTGATGTCGACGACCTGCGACACGCTCTCGGCCACATCGTTGGTCGTCAGGAACGACACGCCTTTTGAGCCGCCGCCCCAGATCGCCACGCGCTTACCCGCGGCATGGCGGCTCTGCACAAAGTCGGTCCAGTAGCCGCGGATCTCGGCTACCTTGGCCGGGAACCCGGCGGCCAGGCCGCGCAGCACGTCCATGTCGCGCTCTTCCTCGAGCGTCGTTTCGCTCTCGCCCGGCACCGCGTACTGGATGATGTACTGGCCGTCATAGGCGAGGCGCGAGTGGGTCACGTTGAACCCCGCCCGCCGCAACGCCCGCGCGTGCGAGCCCATCGTGAAGTACGAACAATGCTCGTAGTAGATGTCCCAGAAGGCCCCTTCCGCCAGCACGCGCGCCACGTCCGGCGTCTCGAAGAACACCGTCACGGGCTTGCGCTCGTCGACCAGCGCGGCGACATCGTCCATGAACCGGCCGACCTCGTCGATATGTTCCAGCGTGTGGCGGCAAACGATCAGGTCGGGCCGCATCTCGACGTGCCGCGGGTCGAAGTACTCGCGCTCGAAGCGGATCGCCTGGGCCGCGCCGCCGGCAAACCGGTCGGGCAGGAAGCCGGGGTCGATGCCCAGGCCCTGCAGGCCGGTGGCGTCCACCAGCTCGCGCAGGAAGTCGCCCTTGCCGCAGCCGATCTCCACCGTCTCGCTGCCGCGCCAGTCTCGCATGCCGGCGATCTCGCGCACCAACTGCTTGGCAAAGCCGTTGAAGGTGCCTGAAAAGTGCTGGCTCTCCTCGGTCGTGTCCTCATAGGCCACGCGCGCGCGCTCGAACACGGCGTTGAACACCAGCCCGCAGTCTTCGCAGAAGTACAGGACCAGATCGTGGCGCGGGAACTGCCGCGCCGACGTTTCGTCATCCAACAGGATGCAGCTCTGAACCGGAATGCCCGACAGTTTGTAGATCGGCGTGAGACTGCTGCTGCCACACGCCGGACAGACCAGCCGCTCGCTCATGCCGAGACGATTTCCAGGTTGGGGATCGGCACCACGAACTTGCCGCCGCTCGCCAGATAGTCCTGCTGCTGGCTGATGATCTCGTCCTTGAAGTTCCAAGGCAGGATCAGCACCACGTCGGGCTTGTCCTCGGTCAGGCGGCTGGGGTCGCAGATCGGCACGCGCACGCCAGGGATATACCGCCCCTGTTTGAACGTGTTGCGGTCCACGGCGTAGGCGATGGTGTTGCGGCCCACGCCCAGGAAGTTGAGCATGATGGTGCCCTTGGCCGCCGCGCCGTAGGCGGCGATCCGGCGTCCCTCGGCCTTCATGTCACCCAGCATCTTGCGCGCCCGCAGGCGGAAGTCGGCAACCTGGGCCGCGAACGCCTCGTAATAGGCATAGGTGTTCAGCCCCACGGCCTCTTCCTCGGCCAGCAGCTTGGTCAGCGCCTCGGTCGGGCGTTCGCTCTTGCCGATGAACAGCCGCAGTGACCCGCCGTGGATCGAAAGGCGGCGAACGTCGTTGACGTACAGACCATGCCGGCTGAACAGCGCCATCGCCGAGGTCAGCGAAAAGTAGCAGCGGTGCTCGTGGTAGATCGTGTCGAACTCGCCATAGTCGATCAGATCGCGCACGTAGGGAAACTCGACCACCAGCATGCCGTCGTCCGCCAGCAGCTTGGCAAAGCCCGCGACCAGATCGTTCTGATCGGCGACGTGGGCGACCACGTTGTTGGCGATCATCACGTTGGCGCGGCGCCCTTCGTCCACCAGCCGGGTCGCGACCTCCAGGCCGAAGAAGTCCTGGATGGTATCGATGCCGCTCTCGCGCGCGCGGGTCACCGGCTGCAGCGCAGGATCGATGCCCAGCACCGGGATCCCGGATTCCTTGAAGTTGCGCAGCATGTAGCCGTCGTTCGACGCGATCTCGACCACCAGATCGTCGGCGCCCAGCTCGCACATCTCGATCAGCTCCAGCGCGTTTTCGCGCGAGTGCTTGAGCAGCGCGTCCGAGTACGACGACATATAGGGGTAGTCGTCGCCGAACATCTCCTCGGCGGGCCGCGTCTCCAGCAGCTGGACCATCGAGCACTTGGCGCAGAAGCCCAGCCGGAGCGGCACCAACGTCTCGCGCCTGTGCAGATGCGACGGCGGCAGCAGACCGTCCGACCGGGGCATCATACCCATGTCCAGCACGGGCTCGATCCCGACGTGCAGGCAGCACGCGCACTCGGTCCGGGCCGCGTCGCGCGCGAACTCGGGCGTCACCATCGCCGCTTCGGCCGCCAGCGCGGTGGTCGTGTGCCGCAGCGTCTCGTCGATCACCTGGTCGGCGATCAGCTTCTTGATATGGCCGATGCGCTGGTAGCGCGGGCCTTCGAACTCCTCCAGCGTGAGGTCGACCGAGCGGTACGCCTCGTACAGCGACTTGGCGCCCTTCAGCGCGTCCCACTGCGGCTGGAAGTTCGGCAGAACGCGCTGGATCTTGTCACAGTTGACGCGATAGCTGCGCTTGTCGGGCCCCGCGCCGTCGGCGAACGAGATCTCGCAGCCCGGCACGACCGACGCGACGATCTGGGCCAGCTCGCGGATCTGGTAGTTGTGATCGGTGACACCGACGTTGAACGCCTCGCAGTGGACCGCCTCGCGCGGCGCCTCCAGCGCGGCCAGAAAGGCGCGCGAGATGTCCTCGATGTGCGTGATCGGCCGCCAGGGCGTGCCGTCGGACTTCATGTGGATCTTGCCCGTCGTGGTGGCCCACGCGACCAGGTTGTTCAGCACCAGATCGAAGCGGATCCGCGGGCTGACCCCATAGGCGGTGGCCGAGCGCAGGAAGACCGGCGTGAACGTGTCGTCGGCCAGTGCCGCCAGCCCGCCCTCCGAGCGCACCTTGCTCTCGCCGTAGGGTGTGACCGGATTAAAGGCGCCGTTTTCGTCGATGAAGTCGGCGCCCGAGGCCGAGGCCCCGTAGTTCGAGCACGACGAGGAGAAGACGAAGCGCTCGACCCCCGCGGCCTTGGCCATGCGGGCCACGCGCATCGTGCCCTCGTAGTTGATCGACTCGGTCGTCTGCGGGCGGAAGTCGCCCAGCGGATCGTTCGACAGCGCCGCCAGGTGCAGCACCGTGTCAAACCCGATGAGGTCAGCCGCCTCGACGCTGCGGATATCCTTGCGGATGGTCGGGACTTCGGGCATCGGGCCCGCGGTCTCGAACGTGCAGCGCTCGTACAGGTCGCTGTCCAGGCCCACGACCTCGTGGCCGGCAGCCTCCAGCATCGGCGTCAGCACGGTGCCGATATAGCCGCGATGACCGGTTACCAGGACGCGCATCAGCCGACCTCCCGCCGGGGTTCGTGCTCCCAAACGGCCCAGGGGCGTTCGCCGCTGTCCCAAAGCTTTTGCAGCACGTGCTTGTCGCGCAGCGTGTCCATCGCTGCCCAGAAGCCGGTGTGGCGGTAGGCCATGAGCTGCCCGTCGGCGGCCAGGTTCATCAGCGGCGCATGCTCGAACATGACCATGTCGCCCTCGATGTAGTCGAACACCTCGGGCTCCAGCACGAAGAAGGCGCCGTTGATCCAGCCCTCGGCGGTCTGCGGCTTCTCTTCGAACGCCGTGACCTTGTCGCCGTCAAAGCGCATGTGGCCATAGCGCGCCGGCGGGCGCACGGCGGTGATCGTCGCCAGCTTGCCGTGGGCGCGGTGGAAGGCCAGCAGGCGGCGCAGATCGATGTCGGACACGCCGTCGCCCCAGGTCAGCATAAAGGTGCTGTCGCCCAGGTACGGCTTCAGCCGCTTGACGCGCCCGCCGGTCAGCGTCTCGTCGCCGGTCTCGATCAGGTCGATGTTCCAGGGTGCGTGCGGCACCTCGTGGCGGTGCAGCGGCTCGTTCTCGCCCAACTTGACCGTCAGGTTGCCCGACAGCACGCCATATTCTGCAAAGTAGCGCTTGATGTAATCACCCTTATAGCCCAGCGCGATCGCGAAATCATCGAAACCCTGCGAAGAGTAGATTTGCATGATGTGCCACAGGATCGGCTTGCCGCCGATCTCGACCATCGGCTTTGGCCGAACACTAGTTTCCTCGGCAAGGCGCGTACCCTTGCCACCTGCGAGTATCGCAACCTTCATCGCTGGCCCCACTCAAAGATTACATCGTGCGTCAGGCACTTCACCACCCGACATGACGTTATCAGGAAAATACTGATCTTGAACCATCAATCGCGGCACCCCAGGCGGGCGCCACGATTTTGTCCCAATGTGGGCCATCTGTGGCAGGCTGTGGTTGCCCCTGGGAAACGTCAGACGAGCAAATCGTCCGTGAACAGGAAGCTGTCGTCGCTCAGGCTCAGTCCGCTGACGCCGTTCAGCAGCCCCACCAGCTCGTCCGCGCCACCCTGCTCGATTCGCCAGATCGACGTGCCCGCCGTCAGGCGGCTGTCGTCGACCAGCAGGGCGTAGTCGCTCTCGGACCCGTGCAGCAGCACCGTGTCCTCGCCCACCGTAAAGTCCCAGACGAAGGCGTAATCGGCGATGCCGTCGGTGCCCGCCACGCCGTCGTCGTAGAAGCTCTGCGTGCTGTCGCCAAAGTCGAACCGGTCGGCGCCCGCATAGCCCGACAGGACGTCCAGCTCGCCCACGCCCGGCGTCGTGTCGCCCGGCGTGACGGCCGACAGGATGTCGTTGCCGTCGGTGCCCTGGATGATGTCGCGGCCCTCGATCTCGGTGACCGTCACATCGTTGAACTGCACATCGAAATAGTGGGCGTTGAGGTACAGCGATCCCGTGGCCGGCGCGTCGTTCAACGAAAAGGTCTCGACCGCCTGCAGGTTCCAGCTTGTCGGCTCGGGGCCGCCGGCCTCCCAGATCTTGTAGCTGTACTGCCGGTCGTAGAGCCCGACCTGCTCGACCCGCAAGACGATCTCGTATGTCTTGTTCACGTCCAGCGTCAGGTTCTGCGAGTCGATCACGTTGAAGAAGTTGACCGACGGATGCATCGTCAGCCGACCGGTGCCGTCCGCCTCGTTGTCGGTATAGAAGATCGCGGCGCCCGGCTCCCAGTTGATCCGCGGCT